>DASQBH010000336.1:0-11451 GCA_035635315.1 Longimicrobium sp. | reverse complement strand
GACGAGCCCGTGGACGGTGGTCGTGGACGGGCTGTGCGACCGGCCCGGACGTTACGGGTTCGAGGAGTTCGTCCGCGGCACGCGGCAGGTGGACCGCACCTACCGGCTGCGCTGCGTGGAGGCGTGGTCGATGGTCATCCCGTGGCGCGGCATTCCCCTGCGCGACATCGTGAGCCGCGCCCGCCCCCGCGCCGGCGCCCGCTTCGTGGAGTTCACCACCCTGCACGATCCCGCGCAGATGCCCGGTCAGCGCCGCGCCGTCCTGGACTGGCCGTACGTCGAGGGGCTGCGGATGGACGAGGCCATGCACCCGCTGGCCCTGCTGGCCACGGGCCTCTACGGCCGCGCCCTCCCGGCGCAGAACGGCGCGCCCATCCGCCTGGTCGTTCCGTGGAAGTACGGCTTCAAGTCCATCAAGTCCATCGTACGCATCCGCTTTACCGACACGCAGCCCCGCACCGCGTGGAACGTGTCGGCGCCGCAGGAATACGGCTTTTACGCCAACGTGAACCCGCAGGTGGACCACCCGCGCTGGAGCCAGGCCCGCGAGCGCCGCATCGGCGAGTTCCGCCGCCGCCCCACGCTGATGTTCAACGGCTACAACGAGGTTGCCAGCCTGTACAGCGGCATGGACCTGCGCCGCAACTTCTGATGGCGCCCGCGTCGTGGGAGATGACGGCCGCGCGGTGGATCCGTCCGGCCGCGTGGGTCGGGGGATTGATTCCGTTGATCCTCCTGGTCGCCGGCGTCTTTACCGGCGGGCTGGGGGCGGACCCCATCGAGTACGTTACCCTGCGCACCGGCTTCGCCACCCTGCTGATGCTGATGTGCACGCTGGCCGTGACCCCCGTGCGCCGGCTGACCGGGTGGAACTGGCTGGCGCCCGCGCGACGCACCCTGGGGCTCTGCGCGTTCCTGTACGTCTGCCTGCACCTGGCCACCTACCTGGTGGACCAGGGGTTCGCGTGGACGTACATCGTGGAGGACGTGGCCGAGCGTCCGTACGTGACCGCGGGCTTCACCGCCTTCCTTCTCCTGGTGCCGCTGGCGCTCACTTCCACGAAGGGATCGATACGCCGGCTGGGAAAAAGGTGGCAGAAACTCCACAAGGTGGTTTATCTTGCGGCAGGGCTCGGCGTGCTGCACTTCATCTGGCTGGCGAAGAGCGACCTGCGCGACCCCCTGATCTTTGCCGCCGTGTTCGCGCTGCTGATGGTGCTGCGCATTCCGGCGCTGGCCGGACGCAAGCCGAAGGGCGCCGCGAAGCAGCGGCCGGCAACCCGGCGCGCCGCGGCGGAGTCGTAGGCTGCAAGGCCGGGTGAAACTCGCCCGGCAGGGATGGCGTAGGCACGGGGCAGCACCTGTACGCCCGCTGCCGAATACCAGGAGATTTAGGAATGATGATCGAGGCCCTTGCCCCCATGATCGTGATGATGACGCTGATCCTCACCACCGGGGGAGTGCTCATCCTGCGTCCCATCTCCAAGCGGCTGGGCTCGTACCTGGACGCGGTGACGGCCGCCAAGCTGCGACCGGGCCCCGATGCCGACCTGGCGCGCATTCACGACGTGCTGTCCAGCATCGACGGCCGCCTGAACCAGATCGAAGAGCGACAGGACTTTGCCGAGGCCCTGATCTCCGCGTCCGATCCCAAGCTGCTCACCATTCCCGCCCCCGTGCGGGCGCCCGAGCGCAACTGACCGGACGCGCGTCCCCCGCAGGGACGCCGACGGGGCCTCGCGAATCGCGGGGCCCCGTCTCTTTTTTCCGCCGATCCGGCGCCGGGTGCCGCAACCCCGTGCGCTGCGTTATCTTACTGGCCTTTCATTCGGTGGATTCCCATGCACACCGTCGCCACGCCCCGCGCCCGGGGCGACACGGAGCGGATCGCCGCGCGTCCCGGACGCAGGCGGCGGTCGCTGCTGTTTCTGCACGAGCTGCGCGCGCTGATGCGCCTGGCCGGCCCCATCGTTGTGGGCCAGCTGGGCGGCATCGCCATGAACACCACCGACACCATCATGGTGGGCCCGCTGGGCGCCCAGTCGCTGGCCGCCGCCGGGCTGGGCAACGCCATCTTCATGTCGCTGCTCATGGTGTGCACCGGCACGCTGATGGGCATGTCGCCGCTGGTGAGCCAGGCGTTCGGCGCGGGCGACCGCCGCGAGTGCCGCCGGGTGATGGTGCAGGGGCTGTGGCTGGCCGGCATCCTGGCCATCCCCATGACGCTGGTCTGCTTCTTCGGCCTTCCGATCGCGCGGGCGCTGGGGCAGCCGGAGGACGTCGCCGGCCTGGCGGGCGGGTACCTGGTGGCCATCGCCTGGGGGGTGCTCCCCATGCTGCTGTTCATGGCGTTCCGGCAGTACCTGGACGGAATGGGCTTCACCCGCCCGGCCATGGTGATGACCTTTCTGGGCGTCGCCGTCAACATCGTGGGCAACTACCTGCTCATCTACGGCTTCACCGTCCGCGTCCCCCTTGCCGGTACCCTGGCCGTGGCGCCCGGGGGGCTGGTGGGCGCCGGGTGGTCCACCACCATCTGCCGCTGGTGCATGTTCCTGGCGATGGTGATCTACATCCTGCGCCGCCGGGACCTGGCCGTGGGGGTGCGGCTGGCGCCCGTGGCCGCGCGGCTGCGGCGGATGGTGGCGGTCGGCGCGCCCATCGGCGGGCAGCTGCTGGCGGAGGTGGGCGTGTTCGCCTTTGCGGTGGTGATGATGGGATGGCTGAGCCCCGTGGCCCAGGCCGCGCACCAGGTTACCATCAACATCGCCTCCGCCACCTTCATGGTGGCGCTGGGCACCAGCCTGGCGGGGTCCATCCGCGTGGGCCAGCACGTGGGCGCGGGAAGCCGCCGCGGCGTGCACCGCGCGGTGCTCACCACCTATCTGGTGGTGATTGCCTTCATGTCGCTGTGCGCGCTCCTCTTCCTTTCCGCGCCGCGCTGGCTGCTGGGGCTGTACACGGATGACCCGGCCATCGTCCAGCTGGGGATGGGGCTGATGGTGATGGCCGCCGCCTTCCAGGTGTTCGACGGCGCGCAGGTGGCCGGCCTGTGCGCGCTGCGCGGCGCCGGCGATACCCGCGGGCCCATGTACATCACCGTCCTGGGCTACTGGGTGGTCGGCGCGCCGGTGGCGTACCTGCTGGGCTTTCACACCCGCATGGGTGCGCAGGGCATCTGGGCGGGGCTGGTGGTCTCGCTCGTGGTCGTGTCGATCCTGCTCGCCTGGCGCGCGCGCCGCGTGCTCTGGGACCGCCCGCTTCCCGCGCGCGTGTAGATGGTTGCGCTGACGTAGTGGGGGGGCGGCCACTGCGTCTCCGACGCGGAGCCCTCTCCCCCGCCGTCTTCGCCGCTCGTTCCTCGCGGCTCGCGGCGACCCCTCCCCCAAACTGCGGGGGAGGGGTTGGGTGGGGGACGGGTTCGCTCCGGATAGGTGGTCGCGGGATGGTGGGCCGCCCCCCTCCCCGGCCCTCCCCCACAAACTGCGTGGGGGAGGGAGGTGCGACGCACCTTCGGGAACGTGATCGAATTCTCCCCTCTCCGCGAGGACCGAGCGGGGAGGGGCCGGGGGAGGGGTACCCGCGGACGCAGTTCATTTCTGCCGGCCGGAATCAACCGCCATGGCAGGCCCTGCGCATCGACACCGAATCCCATCCGCCCGTTCTTCCGTTCTCCCTTGCAGTCTCCCGAGCAGGAACCCTTGCTGTACCCTTCCATGCACGCTCTCCAGACCCGCCGCTCGCACGCGACGCATCCGCCGTTTAAACCCTTGGGGCGGCGGCCGCGTCATAGTTCCGGAAACGCGATGATCCCCGAACGCACATGGCTCCATGGCGGCACCCATGCTGGCTGACAACCCACCCGCAGCGGAGGTGAGGGCCGTGGACCTCACCGTCCGGCGGGCGCAGCAGGGTGACACGGCAGCCTTCGAGCAGCTGTACCGCGACAACATGGGGCGCATCTACGCCCTGTGCCTGCGCCTGTGCGGCGACAGCGGCCGCGCCGAAGAGCTTACGCAGGACGTCTTTGTCCGCGCGTGGGAAAAGCTGGGCGGCTTTCAGGGCAAGAGCGCGTTTTCCACCTGGCTGCACCGCCTGGCCGTGAACGTGGTGCTGGGCGACCGCCGGTCGGAGTCGGTGCGCGTGCACCGGGTGTTCGCCACCGACGAGCCGGAGAAGTACGAGACGCCGTCCACGCGCGCCTCGGACCCCGGCACGGCGATGGACCTGGAGCGCGCCATCGCCACGCTCCCCCCGGGAGCACGCGCGGTGTTCGTCCTTCACGACGTGGAAGGCTACAAGCACGAAGAGATCGCCGAGATGCACGGTTCGGCGGTGGGAACCAGCAAGGCGCAGCTTCACCGCGCCCGCAGGCTGCTCAGAGAGGCACTGGGACGATGACACACGAACAGATTCTGGAACTGCTGGACGACTTCGTGGGCGGCGACCTGCCGCCCCGCGAAGAGCGGGACGTCCGGCGCCACCTGATGCAGTGCGAAGGCTGCCGCGCCGAAGAGCAGGCGCTGCGGGCGCTGCTCGACGAGGCCGCCGCGCTTCCCGACGAGATCGTCCCCGAGCGTGACCTGTGGAAGGACATCGCCCCCAGGCTGCAGTCCCGCGGGTCGCTGGTGGAAGAGTCCGCCGAAAACCTGACCGAGGTGCGGGTGATCGGGCCCCGGCCCGCCCGGCCGCTCCCCTGGTGGATGGCGGCGGCCGCCGCCGTCGCGCTGGTGGTCACCACCTCGTTCGCCACGCTGCAGCTCTCCGGGCGCGGCGCGGACCAGACGGTGCCGGCCATCGAGTCGCAGCAGGCGCAGCGGCCGCAGGGCGCCGCGCCGCGAAACACGATCACGGCGCTGGCGGCGTTCAAGCCCGCGGAGCAGGAGTACGAAAAGGCGATCTCTGATCTGGAGATCGTCCTGCAGACGCAGCGCGACCGGATGGCCCCGCAGACGGCGGCCACCCTGGAAGCCAACCTGCGCATCATCGACCAGGCGATCGCCGAGTCGCGGGCGGCGCTGGCGGCGGACCCCAACAGCGCGGAGCTCACCCACATGCTCTCCGACGCATACGACACCAAGCTGGACGTGCTGCGGCAGGCGGTCTCGCTCTGACCCGCGCACGCACCTGAGAGGATACAACGGAGCCATGACACACTTTCGCACCCTCGGGATGGCGGGCGCCGCGGCGCTGCTGCTGGCCGTCCCCGCCCACGCCCAGCGGCAGGTGAACGAGCGGCACGACGCCTCGGCCACGGGCACGGTGGAGGTCCACATGAACAGCGGCTCGGTGCGCGTGACGGGGTGGTCGCGCAACGAGGTGCAGGTGACGGGCAGCCTGTCGCGCACCGGCGACCGGGTGATGATGGAGGGCGCCGGCCGCACCCTGGAGGTGCGCGTGGCCAGCCGCAACGGCGGCCGCGGCGGCGCCGCCGCGCTGGAGATCCGCGTTCCCGCCGGCAGCACGCTGGAGGTGACCGCCGGGTCGGCCCCCATCACCGTGAGCGGGGTGACGGGCTCGGTAGAGGCGGTGAGCGGCAGCGGGCCGGTAACGGTGCAGGGCAGCTCCCGCCGGGTGGAGGTGGTGGCGCAGAGCGGCCCCGTGACCATCGACGGGCAGACGGACGTGCTGGACGTGACGGCGATGAGCGGCCCCGTGCGCGTGAACGCCAGCGTGCGCCAGCGCGCCGCGATCGAGGCGCTGAGCGGCCCCGTGGACGTGCTGGGGGCGGTGGGCGAGCTGCAGCTGAACGCCATGAGCGGCCCCGTGCGGGTGACCAACGCCACCGGCCGCGTGGAGATCGAGGCCGTGAGCGGCAACGTCGTGGTGAACGGCACCCGGCTGCGCGGCAGCGTGCAGAGCGTGTCGGGCGGGGTGGTGGTGGGCGGCACGCTGGGCGGGGCGCTGGACCTGGAGAGCCACGGCGGCGACGTGGAGCTGCGGCTTCCCCAGGGCGCCAGCGCCGAGGTGGAGGTCGCCACCTTCAGCGGCCGCCTGCAGTCGGAGTTCGGCGGCGGCGCGCGCCAGTCGGGCGGGCGGCAGCGGCACGTCACCATCGGCCGCGGAGGCCCCGCGGTGACCATCAAGACCTTCAGCGGCAACGTGAAACTCCTCCGCAGGTGATCGCGTAGCAGCTCCAAGCAGCACTCTTCGTCAACCTCCCGACAATCTCTCGGACGATGTTCACCGAGCTTCTTCTCATAGGGGCCACGCTCGTGGCCCCGGCTGACTCCACCCCCCGAAAGACCCTGGCCGCGCACCGCCTTGCCCCCGGCGAGGCGGCGCCCGTCCTGGACGGACGCCTGGACGACGCCGTGTGGGCGCGGGCCGCCGTGGCCGACGGCTTTGTGCAGAGCAAGCCGCACGCGGGGCAGCCCGCCACCGAGCGCACCGAGGCGCGCGTCCTTTACGACGGTGGCGCGGTCTACGTGGCCATGCGCGCACACGACGCGCACCCCGACTCCATCGCCGCGCAGCTGGGGCGGCGCGACGCGGGCGGCATCTACAGCGACTGGCTGCACGTGGTGTTCGACAGCTATCACGACCGCCGCACCGGGTACCGATTCTCGGTGAATCCGCGCGGGGTGAAGATGGATGCCTTTCACTTCAACGACGGCAACGAGGACGATGGATGGGACGCGGTGTGGGACGTGGCCGCGCGCATCGACTCGGCCGGCTGGACGGCGGAGTTCCGCATCCCCCTGAGCCAGCTGCGCTTCAAGCCCGGGGCGGGAGCGCAGACGTGGGGGCTGCAGTTTGGCCGCGACGTGGCGCGCCGCGAGGAGCAGTCCACCTGGACGCCCATGGCTCCCGATGAGCCCGGGTTCTCCTCGCGCTTCGGGGTGATGACGGGGCTGGCGGACCTGCGCTCGCCGCGGCGGCTGGAGCTGCTTCCCTACTCGGTGGCCAGCGTGACCCGCGAGCCCGGCGGCGGCGCGGACCCGTTCTACGACGAGACGGCCCCGTACGCCTCCTTTGGCGCGGACCTCAAGTACGGCCTGGCGGGCGACCTTACGCTGACGGCCACCATCAACCCCGACTTCGGGCAGGTGGAGGCGGACCCGTCGCAGGTGAACCTGTCGGCGTTCGAGAGCTTCTTCTCCGAAAAGCGCCCGTTCTTCGTCGAAGGCGGGGACATCTTCCAGTTCGGCGTGGGGCTGGGTGACGACAACAGCGAGTCGCTGTTCTACTCGCGCCGCATCGGCCGTCAGCCGCAGCGGGGGCTGGATACGGACGACCAGCGGCCGTACGTGGACGCGCCCCAGCAGACGACCATCCTGGGCGCGGCCAAGCTGACCGGGAAGGTGGCCGGGTGGTCCGTCGGCGTGCTGGACGCGGTGACGGCGGAAGAGCGCACGCGCTTCTGGGACGCGGGGGCGGGGCGGGTGGGGTCGGTGGTGAGCGAGCCCATGGCCAACTACTCCATGGCGCGTGTGCGCCGCGACCTGCGCGAGGGGCGCAGCTCGGTGGGCGCGGTGCTCACGGGGACGTACCGCTTCATGGACGACGACCCGGCGCTCCTCTTTCTCCCCTCCTCGTCCGTGGCGGGCGGGCTGGACTTTCGCCACAAGTTCGGCGCGGACGACGCCTGGGAGGTGTCGGGGTACGCGCTGGCCAGCACGGTGCAGGGCGACAGCCTGGCCATCGGACGCCTGCAGCAGCAGCCGCAGCGCTACTACCAGCGGCCCGACGCGGACCACGTCTCGTTCGACGCCGGCGCCACGTCGCTCGGCGGGAGCGCGGCGAGCGTTCACCTGGCCAAGATCGGCGGCAGGCGCTACCGGGGCGGGGTGCTGGGCCTGTACCGCTCGCCCGGCTTCGAGGTGAACGAGCTGGGCTACCTGCGCGAGTCGGACAAGGTGGAGGTGGCGGCGTACGGGCGCTGGTTCCAGTTCGAGCCCAGGGGCGCCATCCGCCGCGGCGACCTGGGGTGGAACCTGTACAGCGGGTGGACCACCGGCGGCGAGCGGACGTTCACCGGCGGCAACATCAACGGCAGCTTTTCCCTCAACAGCCTGTGGGGCGCGTACGGCGGCATCGAGCGCGGGATGGGCGGGCTTAGCCCCCGCTCCCTGCGCGGCGGCCCCGCCCTGCAGATGCCGGGCTCCTGGGCCGGCTGGGCGGGCTTCTGGTCGGACTCGCGCAAGCGCGTCTCCGGCGGCGTGGAGACCAGCTGGGGGGTGGAGGACCAGACCGACGGCTACCGCTTCTGGCTGGGCCCGTACGTGAACGTGCGCTCCTCCAGCCGCCTTTCCGTCTCGCTGAACCCCTCCATCTCGCGCGAGCGGTCGGCCACGCAGTACGTGGGGACCATGGAGGACGCGGCGGTGCACGAGAGCCGCTACCTGTTCGCCCGGCTGGACCAGACGGTGGCGGCGCTCACGGCACGGATCAACTACACCTTCACCCCCGAGCTCACGCTGCAGTTCTACGCGCAGCCGTTCGTGGCCGCGGGGAACTACGACGGGCTGATGGAGGTGGCCGATCCCCGCGCCTCCGGCTTCGGCAATCGCTTCCGCCCGCTGGGTGGCGAGGCGCGGCAGTGCGACGGCTTCTACGGCGTTCGCGGGACGGGCGCGGGGTGCGACGAGGCGGCGGGGTTCGCGTACACGGTGGACAACCCGGACTTCAACTTCAAGCAGTTCCGCAGCAACGCGGTGCTGCGCTGGGAGTACCGCCCGGGGAGCACGCTGTTCGTGGTGTGGAGCCAGGGGCGCGAGCACTACGCGGCGGACGGCTCGTTCCGCCCGGGCCGCGACTTCCGCCGCCTGTTCGGGATGGACGACGCCATCGACGTGCCGGCGACCAACGTGCTGATGATCAAGCTGAACTACTGGCTCAACCTGTAGGCTACCCCACTTTCCGGAAGAGGCTCGGATGAGGATGGTCCATACGGCCCGGCTGGCCCTGGCGGCGGCGGCGGCGATGGCCGCGCCGCTGGCGGGGCAGCGGGCGGAGCGCTTCACCATCACCGGCTCGTCCGCCGTGGTGCACAACCTGGTGGGCGAGGTGACGGTGGCCGCGGGCACGGGCTCCGGCGTGGTGGTGGAGGTCACGCGCGGCGGGGCGGACGCGTCGCGGCTGCGGGTGGCGCACGACGGCAACGCGGTGCGGGTGGCGTTTCCCGGCAACCGCGTGATCTACGAGCCAATGGGCGCCCGCTCGCGGTCGACGCTCTCCGTGCGGCCGGACGGCAGCCTGGGCGGCGGGCTGCGCTCGCGGCAGGTGACGGTGGCCGGCTCGGGTTCGGGGACGCGCGCCTGGGCGAACGTGCGGGTGCTGGTGCCCGCGGGGCGCAGCGTGCAGGTGCACCAGGGCGTGGGGCGTGTGCAGGTGACCAGCGTCAGCGGAAACCTGCAGGTGCACACGGCCTCCGCCACCGTGCGGACGCAGGGGACGCGCGGCAACCTGGAGGTGGAGGTGGGCTCGGGCGCCGTGGAGGTGCGCGACGCGCAGGGCGAGGTGGCCCTTTCCACGGGCTCGGGTACGGTGACGGTGGCTGGGGCGCGGGGAACGCAGGTGGAGGTGGAGACGGGGAGCGGCGCCGTGACGGCGACGGACGTGCGCGCGCAGGAGCTCACCATCGACGTGGGCTCGGGCGCGGTGCGGGCCTCGGGGATCACCGCGCGCGACCTGACCGTGGAGACGGGGAGCGGCGCCGTGGACCTGGCGCTGGCCGCGGACGCGCAGAACGTGACCATCGAGACGGGCTCCGGCGGGGTGACGCTGTCCGTGCCGGCGAGCTTCGGGGCGGAGGTGGCGGTCTCCACCAGCAGCGGCGGCATCAACGTCGACGTTCCGGTCACCCGGCGTGAAGAGCGGCGCAACAGCTTCCGCGGCCGCATCGGCGACGGCAACGGGCGGGTGGAGATCGACACGGGCTCCGGAGGCGTCCGCATCCGCCGCCGCTGATCGCAGACGTCGTCGTCATCTAACGAACTAGAAAGGCCCGCCCTCCCCGCGAGGGCGGGCCTTTCTGCGCTCGCGGCAGTCATTCGGGATAGACAAAATCTGCCAACTCGCGGACGTGCGGAATCATGGCTGGCGCAAGGTGCGCGCTTGCATTTGCGGCTGGCGTGGCAGATGGAATTCCAGCGAAATTGGTGAGGTTGACTGAATATATCCAAACTCATATAATGAAGGAGGCAGGATGGATGATCCACCGCCGCGGCGACCGCTGTTCTGGGTGGGTGCGTCAAAAAAGGATTTCCTGCGCTTTCCAGAGCACGCGGTTGACGATTTCGGCCACCGGCTCTGGCTGGTGCAGTCCGGAGTGTCCGCGCCCGGTGAAAAGGCACTGACGGCGGGTGACCTGCAGGGGCTCGGGATCCGGGAGCTCCGGGTGGATTTCGATCGCGACACATACCGGGTCGTATACACGGTGAAGCTCGCGACGGGCGTGTACGTGCTGCACGCGTTCAAGAAGAAGTCGAAGTTCGGGATCTCCACGCCCGTGTACGAGCTGGATGTGGTGCGCCAGCGATACCTGCGAGCGGTTCGGTACGACGCCGAGCTCTCGTCGCGTCCAGTCAGGGACAAACAGAGATGAGCGACGACACCGAGGTCGAGGTCAGCAGCGGCAACATCTGGAAGGACATCGGCCGCCCGGACGCGGAGGAGGCGTTCGCCCGGTCCCAGATGCTGTACAAGGTCACGTTGCTCATCCGCGAGCGGGGGCTGACGCAGGCACAGGCAGCGAAGATTCTCGGTACTAACCAGCCCACCGTCTCGGACATCATGCGGGGCAAGCTGTCGAAGTTTTCCCTTGAGCGGCTGATCGGGTTCCTTACCGCGCTGGGGCAGGACGTGGAGATCAGCGTGCGGCCGCGCCCGGCGGACAGTGAAGGGCCGGCGCTGTCGGTGGTGGGTGAGGGGTAAGGCGGCAGCGTTTTCGAACCTGTCGATCTATCAAAGAGAAGACCCGTCCCGCGAAGGGGCGGGTCTTCGTGCGTGGGGACGCGGGACTTGTATGAACATTGCAGCCCGTCATCCGTCCGCCGCACGAGGGTGCGGCGCGGGGTCGTGCGCGCATGGGGAGGAGGCCGGGGATGCAATCGTCCGAGAGGTCGGTGTCGGTGTGGGAGGCCACGGTGCCGCAGCGCGAGTATCCGCCGCTCGCGGGTGAGGCGGAGGCGGACGTCTGCGTGGTGGGCGCGGGGATCGCGGGGATGACGGCGGCGTACCTGCTGGCCAGGGCGGGGCGGCGGGTGGTCGTGCTGGACAAGACGGGCGTGGGCGGTGGCGAGACGGGGCAGACGACGGCGCACCTGAGCAGCGCGCTGGACGACTACTACCACGTGCTGGAGAAGGTGCACGGCGAAAAGGGCGCCCGGCTGGCGTTCGAGAGCCACCAGGCGGCCATCGAGCGCATCGGCCAGATCGCGGCGGAGGAGGGGATCGACTGCGACTACGCGAGGGTGGACGGCTACTGGTTCCGCCAGCCGGACGACG
>DASQBH010000335.1:0-2609 GCA_035635315.1 Longimicrobium sp. | reverse complement strand
GGCCGCTGGAGGTGCGGTGGATCGTGGGATGGCGCATCGGCGAGCCCGCGCCCCTCCTGCGCGTGGTGGGCGCGGGGGGCGACGAAGCCGTGGCGCTCTTCGTCGATCGGGAGGACCTGATCCTCGTCCGCCGCACGCGCGCGGCGCGGCTGCGGCTGGACCGTCCGGCCCTGCGCGCCCCGGGCGCCACTCGCGGCATCGCCCCCGGCGACACGGTGCGGCTGGGGGTGCGGATGGATGGACGTACCGCGTGGCTGGCGAACGACTTCGGGTGGAGCGCGCGGGACGGGACGGGACCGGGGCGGGGGTGGGCGCTGCTTTTCTCGGTGCTTTCGATGCCGGGCGGCCCCTCCCGCGCGCTGGACGGGCTCTGGCTGTTCCTGTGGATGGCGCCGCTGGGCCTGTGGCTGCGCCGACGCCGCGCCTCCGCCGCCTCCCTGGCGATCGCCGCCGCGGCGCTGGCCGTGCTCCCGCCCCTCGTCTCCCTGGCCCCCGCCCGCATCCACGAAGTGCTGGGCGCCTGCTGCGGCCTGCTCGCCGGGGCGGTGCTGAGCCGCTACGTCCGCCCCCCGGCCTTCCCCGTGTGAGAAACGGTCCGCCATTCCGAGGCTCGCCCACATCGCCGTTCGCCCGGTCACGCAACCGGTCCGCGGGCCGGGGAATACTCCTTCGGCGAACGCAGCCGCAGCCGCCCACGCCGGACGTGGGGCGGCGAAACAGCCGGACAGGGCTGGCCCCGGGGGCGCCAAACGGGCCACGAGGGTCCGGAGAGTAGATTTCTGGTAGCGCGCGGGGTTTTTTCGCAGGGGATGATTTCGCGCTGCGCTCCTTCGAAATGACAGTGCCCCGCGTAGTCTCGCCGGCAGAAGAGCGGGGCCGGCTTCATGCCCTGAAGCCGGCCCCGCGTTGCTCGAGATGACAATCCTTCGTTTGGTGCCAGGGCCTCACCACCATCACACCATCACCACCCGCCACGCTGCAGCAACACCACCGGAACCGTCCGCGCCAGGATCAGCAGGTCCTGCAGGGGTGACATCCGTTCGATGTAGTCCAGGTCGAAGCGGAGCTTGTTGCGCACGTCGTCCAGGCAGGCGTCGTACGGCTGCGACACCTGGGCCAGCCCGGTGATGCCGGGAAGCACCCGCTGGCGGCGCGGATAGTCGGAGATCTGCTCGCGCAGGGAGAGAAAGATGCTGGGCTGCTCGGGCCGGGGGCCCACCATGTTCATGTCCCCGCGCACCACGTTCCACAGCTGCGGCAGCTCGTCCAGACGGTAGCGGCGCAGAAAGCGGCCCACGGGGGTGATGCGGTTGTCGTCGGGGCGGGCCCATACCTGGATGGACGCGTTGGGGTCCGCGCGCATCGTGCGGAACTTGTAGATCCGGAACAGGCGTCCTCCATAGTCCACCTTGCGCCGCGCGGCACTGCCCCCGGGCCGGGGCCCGCGCCGGTCCACTCCCACCCGCGTCTGCGAGTAGAAGATGGGCCCGGGCGAGCTCAGGCGAACGGCCAGGGCGATGGCCAGCATCAGCGGCGCCAGCAGCACCAGCCCCGCCGCGGCCATGATCAGGCTCAGCGTGCGGCAGGTGAAAAGGGTGATCGTTCCGGGGGTGCGGCGCACCCGGGCGGGGTCCCCGAAGAGCCGCAGCGCGGGGATGGAGGCCGCACGGGGGGAAGGGGGTGGGGAAAGGACCGGGTTCATCGGGTGCACGCGTCGGGGGGGAAGGTCGGCGCACGCGCCGCGGAGGGATGCCCGCGGCTGCGGATGCCTTTTCCGGGGGCAACGCCCGTGCACCCGCCCCCCCGGTCGCCGCGCATCTCGCAAACCCCCTTGTATGAACGAGATATGGGACAGTGTTGCGCCGGTCCCACACCTCGGCGTCGTGGCGGTGCGCCGATAGGTGTTGATGCCTCACCACAGCCTGGGAAAATGCCGGGCCCGGAAGGAAGACCGGCATCCGCGGCGCGTGCCGCTCATCTCGACCCGGGCGTGGGCGAATGGCTCTCCCGATCGCGCATCCGCCGGCGGGGACCTCGCGCTCCGGCGCGCCGGGGAAAGATCATCCACCGATCCGCACCCTTCCCCCAAACGGTTCATTCCGGATCTGCCTGCACGCCGCGCATCCCCTGAAACCGTGGCGAATCACCACGCGCACCACCCGTGTCCCGCACGTCGGCCGTGGCGGCGCGCATCAGGCTTCCCTGGGACATCGGGAACGGAAGAGGGATCGAAGCGCGGCAGGGGGCCATCCGCGTTTTTTCGGGTATCCCATCGTCTACCGAAGCACCCCGCAACTCGCCATCCGGCTTCACCTGATGCGCGATCTCGTAAACCATCCCCTCGCACAACCGCAGCGGGAACCCGCCGGATTTCTCGCGCTCCGAAGGTTTGCAAGATCGCGCATCAGGTGTTCGTGGAAGCCGGGTCCGGTGCGCCTCCGGCAGGCATGATCGCCGGCGGATGATGGGGGACGAGCAGGAGGGGGTCCCTCAAAAAATGCGGATGGCCCCTCACTGCGTCGGCACCATTCGCGCAACCCGAGGCTCAACGCCCGATGTCCAACCCGAAACGGGGAAGCACTCCGGCAGTCTTTGGGGATGCCGCCGAA
>DASQBH010000334.1:0-4364 GCA_035635315.1 Longimicrobium sp. | reverse complement strand
AATACGGTTACGCGCGGCGCCTCCCTCAGAAGGACAGCGATCGTCCCGATCCACCGCCTATCTCGGTGTGAAGCGGATTCTCCTTGCGGAACTGGGACAAGGCTGCCTTGCGACGGCACGACGGACACGATCGGTGCTGGACGACCGGGCGAGCGAGCGGGGGAGATGGAGGGCACCAGAGGATCAGCGGTGAAAGCGCGCCTGGATCAAGATGAGGATGTGATAAAATTTCCGTTTTCCGGCGTCCCTTTTGCTGCGATCGTAACCTTGTTCCACGAGGCGGGTACCAGCGCGGCCCGTCCTCGCGCCGAGTGGATATCAGAAGACGCCAGCGGGAGGAAGGCGCACGGGGCGCGGCACACGTGGCCGATTTCGGGCCGCCGAACGACGGATGGCGTTGATACGGGGCTCTTGCGCCCATAGGTTGTCGGCACCGCACGGATTCCACGACTTACCGGGACTCTCATGCCGCCAGGCGGGGACAGCAGAGGGGAAGTGCCGGAGCGCCAGCAGGCCGAAGCGCTTTTTCTCGCCAACCTCGGGTGGATCGAGCGGAGCGCCGCCTCGCTTTGCCGCCGCTACGGGCTGAGCGGCGACGAGGCACAGGACGTGTGCTCGTGGATCAATCTCAAGCTCATCGAGGACGACTACGCGCCGCTGCGCAAGTTCCGCGGCGACAGCTCCATCCACACCTACCTGGTGGTGGTGGTGTCGTCCCTGTTCCGGGACTACCGCGCCAGCCACTGGGGGCGGTGGCGCCCCTCGGCCGCGGCGCTGCGGGCGGGGCCGCTGGCGGTGCGCCTGGAGACGCTGGTGTACCGCGACCGGTGCACGCTGGGCGAGGCGGCGCGGACCCTGCGGCAGTCGGGCGAGACGGATCTGTCGGACGCGGAGCTCGCCCGGATGCTGGCGCAGCTCCCCGTGCGCGGTCCGCTGCGCCCGTACGAGGCGGGTGAGGCGCCACTGGAAGCCATCTCCGCCGACAGGTCGGCCGACGAGAACGTGGCCACCGGCGAGGCCGAGGACACCCGGAGCACCGTGCTGGCCGCGCTGAACCGGGCGCTGGTGCGGCTCCCCGAGGAGGACCGCGTCATCCTGCGGCTGCACTACTGGAAGGGGTTCAGCGTGGCCGACGTGGCGCGGGCACTGGACCTGCCGCAGAAGCCGCTCTACCGGCGCATCGAGGGCATCCTCAGGCAGCTGCGCCGCGGCCTGCTGGCCGAAGGGGTGCTGCCGGAGCAGATGCGAGACTTTCTGGGCGAGCTGCCGGCGGAAGACGAGCCGCCCGAGCAGCTGCGCGAGTTTCTTGGCAATCCGCCCGCGGAGACCGCGCCGCGGGTGCAGTTGGACCACTTTCTGGGAAAGCTGCCACCGTGATCCGGATTCCGTCGGGACTTGGGCCTTCCGTGTCCATCCAATGGAACAAGGGCACGCACCTGGAGGGAGACATGCGGTGAGCCAACCGAAGATGGACCACAACGATCTGGCGCGACTCCTCGACCGCAAGCTGTCGGAGGAAGAGCGCGGCAGCGCCCTGGCGCACCTTGCCGAGTCCGATGACGATGCCGAGGTGCTGGGGGATGCCGCGTACCTGCTGCGGGAGCTGGAAGAGGGCGCAGCCGATGACGACGGCGCGGAGGCCTACCACCCCGACGCCGACGAAACGGAGACGGGCCGGGACCCTAAGGTGGTCCCCCTGCGTCCACCATCCACCGCTGCGCGCCCCTGGCGCCGCGCCCCCGCGCGCTGGCTGGCGCTGGCGGCGATGCTGGCCGGCGTGCTGCTGGTGCCGCTCGCCCTCTCCCGCTCCGGCTCGCGCGACCCCGGCGACTTCGCCACGCTGCTGGCCAGCCCTCAGGCGGGGCTCCCGAGCACGGATTGGGTGGATCGTGAGCGGTGGAGCCGTAACCGCGGCGAGGGCGGCCCATCGGCAGACCTTCCTACCTCCGCCCGCCTTGGCGCGCTGCAGGTGGACCTGGAGGTCGCCGTCGCCGCGCGGCAAGTGCAGCAGACGAATCTGCTGAGTCAACGCATCGCGTTGATGCTGAACGACATGCCGGGCTCCGGCGCCGTGGCGGCGGCGTACCGGGATATCGGCGCGCGAGCCAACGAGCCGGCGGCGACGCTGGCCCCATCGGTCGCGGAAGCGCGAGAGAGCCTGGTCCCGTTCCTGGACGAGGACTACTTCAGCCTGGGCGCCTGGGCGGAAGCGGCTGAGATTGCGGCGCAACGCCAGGATGCCGCCTTCTTCCGCTCCCGCGCATCGCGGAAGATGCTGAACCGCGCCGCGTCACTCCCGTCGCTGGATGCCGAGACCCGCAGGACCGTGGGGACGATCCAGGCCGCTGCGCAGGCGGATCAGCCGAACTGGACTGTGCTGGCGAAGCAATCGAACGAGTTGCTGAAGCAGATCGCGGATTGATCTCAGCGTACACCGCTGCACGCGTTCCGAAGGCTTAAACCCCTCCGGCGCCAATCTGTCATTCCGAAGGAGGCGCCGCGCGGAATCAGGCACCTCGCTGGAAATCCTGGCGCCGACTGAGGAATCTACTCTCTGCTGCTGGTGGTCAGCCGCCGTGACGAGATCCATCCCACGGCGTGCCGTCTAACCTCACCTGCCGTCCCGGCGCCGCGAAGGTTGCCCAGCGCGGCATCCGCCCCCATTCTACGCGGTCTCCCCGGCCGCAGATGACCCGCCGTCCCGGCTGAGTCCCATCTCCTTCCCCTTCCTGTTCCCATCCACGTGACGGACTCCGCAACTTCGGGTGCGCATCCACCCGGCCGCGAAATGCTCTCGGCCGGCGAGGAGCGCTTCGAGCGCATCCGCAACCGCGTGGGCCTGGTCGCCGCGCCGCTGGTGTTCGCCGCACTGCTGCTGGCGCCGATGGACGGGCTGAAGCCGGAGGCGCACCGGCTGGCGGCGGTGATGGCGGCCGTGGTCATCCTCTGGATCACCGAGGCGCTGCCGATGCCGGCCACGGCGCTGCTGGGCGCGGCCGCATGCGTGGTGCTGCGGGTGGCGCCGGCCAAGGAGGTGTTCGCGCCCTACGCGGATCCGCTGATCTTTCTCTTCATCGGCTCGTTCATCATCGCGCGCGCCATCTTTCTCCACGGGCTGGACCGGCGCGTCGCCTTTGCGGTGCTGTCGATGCGGTGGATCGGCGGACGGCCGTCGCGGGTGCTGCTGGCGTTCGGCGCGGTGACGGCCACGCTGAGCGCCTGGATGTCGAACACGGCGACCACGGCCATGATGTTCGGCATCGGCATGTCCATCCTGTCGGTGATGATGGCGTCCGGCGGCGGCACGGGTCCGACCATCGACCCGCGCTACGCCACAGGGCTGATGCTGATGACGTCGTTCGCCGCCTCCATCGGCGGGCTGGCGACGCCGGTGGGCACGCCGCCCAACGTGATCGGCATCGGCTTCATCCGCGGGCTGCTGAACGAGGAGATCACCTTCTTCGAGTGGATGGCGGTGGGTGTGCCCGTGGTCGTCCTCCTCTTCATCTGCCTGTACCTGTACCTGAACGCGCTCTCCCCGGCGGGCGTCACCACGCTGGGCGAGGGCGCGGAGGTCATCCGCCGCGAGCGCGCGCTGCTGGGCCCGTGGACGCGCGGGCAGAAGTCCGTCGCCATCGCCTTCGCGGTGACGGCGGCGCTGTGGATCACCCCCGGCCTGTTCGCGCTGGCGATGGGCGAGGCCAGCCCCGTCTACCGCCAGCTGTCGGCGCGGGTGCCGGAGAGCGCGGCGGCGCTGCTGGGCGCGCTGCTCCTCTTTCTCCTTCCCGGCGACCGCGGCGCGCGGGCCATCACCTGGGACGAGGCGGCAAAGATCGACTGGGGGGTGATCCTGCTGTACGGCGGCGGGTTCGCGCTGGGCGTGCTCTCGTTCCAGACGGGGCTGGCGGAGGGGGTGGGCCGCGGACTGACGGGGCTGCTCCCCATTCAGGGCCCGTTCGGGCTGCTGCTGGCGTCGGTGCTGGTGGCGGTGCTGCTGTCGGAGACCACGTCCAACACGGCGTCGGCCAACATGGTGGTGCCGGTGGTGATCTCCATCTCCATGGCCCAGGGGATGGACCCGTTCGTCCCCGCGCTGGGGGCCACGATGGCGGCCAGCCTGGGCTTCATGCTCCCCGTATCGACGCCGTGCAACGCCATCGTCTACGGCTCCGGCTACGTGCCGCTGATGCGGATGGTGCGCTACGGCATCATCCTGGACCTGATCGGCATCGTCGTCATCACCGGCGCCGTGTGGATGCTGGCGCCGCTGCTGCGCTAGAGCCTGCGAGGCCGCGCGCGCGCCGCCCCTTCGGCCTGCGCCGCGCCGCCCAGGCGCTGCATCCGCTTGCGGTCGCGGCGGTCCA
>DASQBH010000333.1:0-8477 GCA_035635315.1 Longimicrobium sp. | reverse complement strand
GCGGCATCCCCGTCCTTTTTCCGAATTCGGCGCGGGCGGCGCGCGGCCCCGCGTTTCCGTTGCCGAACGGGGGGCGCGGCCCTAACTTGCCGGGCTGCGGACGTTTTGCCGCGACAGGGGGACGGCACTGCCCGGCGGCGGAAACGCTCCCGGGCTTGTGCATCGATCAAACTTTCTGCGGGCCGCGGCGGCCCGGCACGAGGTGGCGTGTGAGCGAACTGGCGATCCATGGCGGCCGGCCCGTGCGGACGGAGCCCTTTCCCGAGTACCGCACCATCGGCGAGGAAGAGAAGCGCGCCGTCAACGAGGTGATGGACAGCGGCGTCCTTTCCGCCTATCTGGGCACGTGGTCGCCGCAGTTCTTCGGCGGGCCGCGGGTGCAGAAGCTGGAGCGCGAGTGGGAGGCGTACTTCGGCGTAAAGCACGCCGTGAGCATGAACTCCGCCACCTCGGGGCTGTACGCGGCCCTGGGCGCCGCCGGCGTGGGCCCGGGCGACGAGGTGATCGTCTCGCCGTACACCATGTCGGCCTCGGCCGCGGGGCCGCTGCTGTACAACGCCATCCCCGTCTTCGCCGACATCGACCCCGAGACCTTCTGCCTGACGGCGGAGACCATCCGCCCGCGGATCACCGAGCACACCCGGGCCGTCGTCGTCGTCGACATCTTTGGCCAGCCGGCGGAGATGGACGGCATCATGGCCCTGGCCCGCGAGCACGGGCTGGTGGTGATCGAGGACGCGGCGCAGGCGCCGGGGGCCACGTACCACGGGCGCTGGGCCGGAACGCTGGGCCACATGGGCGTCTTTTCCCTCAACTACCACAAGCACATCCACTCCGGCGAGGGGTGCGTGGTGGTGACGGACGACCCGGAGCTGGCGGAGCGGCTGCAGCTCATCCGCAACCACGCCGAGGTGGTGCTGCAGAAGAAGGGCGTCTCCGCGCCCGGGCAGCTGGTGAACATGCTGGGCTTCAACTACCGCATGACGGAGCTGGAAGCCGCCATCGCCAGCGAGCAGCTCAGGAAGCTGGAGGGGCTGGTGGCCGCCCGGGTGGAGTTGGCCGACTACCTGACGGAGCGGCTGGCGGGGCTCCCCGGGATCACGCCCCCCGTGGTGCGGCCGGGGGTGCGCCACGCGTACTACCTGTACACGCTGCGCTTCGACGCCCAGGCGGCCGGCGTCTCCCGCGGCGACTTTGTGCGGGCGCTGAACGCCGAGGGGATCCCCATGGTGGAAGGGTACGTGGAGCCCATCTACCTGCAGCCCCTCTACCAGCAGCGCATCCTGTACGGCACCGGGGGCTCGCCCTGGACGGACCCGGCGTACCGCGGAAGCGTGAGCTACGCGCGGGGGATCTGCCCCGTGGTGGAGCGGATGCACTACGAGGAGGTGATCTTCACCAACGTGGTGCACGCCCAGGTCGCCCGCGCCGACCTGGACGACGTGGCCGCCGCCTTCGAAAAGGTGGCGGAGCACTACGCGTCGGCCGCCGCCCGCCGGGACTGAGCCGCGCACGGGGACGGCCCCGCCGCCGGGGCCTCGCGCCTCCGCGGCCGCAGCGCGCTCGGGACGCCGGCGGCCGCCTTTCCGGGCCGGGGATGCGCCTTCCCGGCCCCGGGACCCTTCACCTGCCGCAGAGCCCTGCGCTTTCCCGCGCCCGTCGACGGCATGGTGACGGCGCGAGGCCGGATCGTGGAACTCATCCCCGGGAAGCGGCGCGCGCGGCCGGCCGCCATCCGCCGCACCCGGACGGCGACACCGTCGTCCAGGGCGGGACCCCGGTGAGGGTGCCCGCCCCCGCGCGCGCCGGAGCGGCGCCGCGCAACCCACGGACCCCTCGAGCATGCAAAGCCCCTTCCTGGTCGGCCAGCACGTGTACCTGCGGCCCCACCAGCCGTCGGACGTGGACTCCGGCTGGTACCAGTGGTTCAACGACCCGGACGTCACCCGCTTCATGCGCACGGGGTCGTGTCCCGGCACGCGCGAGCAGCAGGCCGCCTTCTACGCCGACGTGGAGCGCAGGCAGGCGGCCCGCTCGCACCTGCAGCTGGCCGTGGTGCACCGCGAGACGGACACCTTCATGGGCGTCGTCTCCCTGGCGAACATCGACTGGGTGAACCGGGCCGCCGAGATCGGCCTGGTGATCGGGCGGGCGGAGCTCCGCGGCCGGGGGAGCGGGCTGGAGTGCATGGCCCTGCTGGTGCACCACGGGTTCGCCGCCCTGAACCTGAACCGCATCTACGGGGAGCAGCACGTGGGGCTGGAGCGCTGGAAGAACGCCCTGGTGCGCCACCTGGCGTTCGTGGAAGAGGGGGTCCTGCGCCAGGCCCTGTTCAAGGACGGGTGCTACAACGACATGGTGGCCGTCAGCGTGCTGGCGGGCGACTGGTGGCGCCGCTGGGACCAGGCGGGCCGCTCCATCGCGGGGATGATCGGCACCTCCGCCGCGGACGCCCCGGGGGCGGGGCAGGGCTGATCCCGAATCCGCAAAAAGAATGGGCCTCACGCAGAGGTAGCAGAGTCAGCAGAGTTTTCTCGTTGCGGTTCCTCTGCTCTCGGGATTCGAAGGCCGGATCGATGTGATCCCGTTTCCCATAGGTTGCTGTGCTTTACTGCGGGCCTCACGCGGAGAGTGCGGAGAGCGCGGAGGACGCGGAGAACAGAAGAGAACGAGGGTCCTCCGCGTCCTCCGCGCCCGTATCCGGGCCTGCGATGCGGCGGTAGACGGTCCCGCCGGCGTCGGGCTTCGCCGGCCGTGGCATGCGGCATCCGCAAGGGGCTGATGCGCTTGCGCGCGAAGGAAGGGGCGTGGTATGGTTGGCGCGCTCGCGCCCCCCGGTGCGTCCGGGACGCGCTGGACAGGTCCGGCACACCGTGCCTCGCGCAGCGCCGGACGCAGCCGCGCTCGCCGGGTGGCGGCTCGATGATGACGATGACGGCCCCAGGGGCCATGACCACGCGGCGGCAGCCGGAATCAGGCGAGATGCAGACTCCCTTCCTGCAGGGCGAGCGGGTGTACCTGCGGCCGCTGATGGAGAGCGACGCCGCGGGGGCGTATCCGGACTGGTTCAACGACGAAGAGGTGTGCGCGGGCAACTCCCACCACGTCTTTCCGTACACGCAGGAAGCGGCGCTCGGGTACATCCGGCACGCCAGGGAGGCCCGGGACCGCCTGATCCTGGCGGTCGTGCAGCGCGACGGCGACCGCCACATCGGCACCATCTCGCTGCAGAAGATTCACCCCGTGTACCGGGCCGCCGAGTTCGCCATCATGATCGGCGAAAGGTCGGCCTGGGGTCAGGGGTACTCGCGCGAAGCCTCCCGGCTCATCTGCGACCACGGGTTCGCGGCGATGAACCTGCACCGCATTGCGTGCGGCACCTTTGCCGACAACACCGCGATGCGAAAGCTGGCGGCGTACCTGGGGATGAAGGAAGAAGGAGTCCGCCGCCACGCCGCCTTCAAGCGGGGGCGCTGGGTGGACGTGGTGGAGTACGGCGTCCTCGCCGACGAGTACCGGCAGCACTGGGCCGCGGGCGAGGAAGGGGCAGCCGCCCCTTCCGGCGGCACCGCGGCCCCCGACGCGTGAAATCCCGGCCCCCGGTGAATGCTGCCGGACGCGGCCTCAACGATCGTACGGCAGTGGAGAATGCATAGAAGCACGGGCAGGGAGCGGGAGCAGGTGCCGGGGAGAGCTATCCGACTGGCGTTCGCCGGCGTGTCGCCGCAGCGCACCTTTCCGCTGGCGCGTGGGCTGGAGGAGGCCGGGTTCACCGTGTTCTGGGTGCTCAAGTGGCGCTCCGAGGCGGAGTGGCTGCGGGCGCAGGGGATCCCGGAGGAACGCTTTCTCGACACCTCGCGCATCTCCACCCGCCACGAGGACCGCGACCGGCTGGCGGCGGAGCTGGCGGAGCTGGAGGCCGTTCCCGGCGCGCCGCGGATGCGGGACCTGATGCTGATGGACCGCCACCTGGGGCGGTGCGGCTGGGACTTCGCCCTGCGCTACCTGGGGCACCTGAACCGCGTGGTCCCCGCCTTTCTGCGCGACCGGGAGGTGGAGATCGTTTCCACCCTCCCCGACACGGCGCTCCAGATCCTGTCGCTGTGGACCGCGCGGCGGCTGGGGATCCCCGCCGTGGTGCCCACCCCGCTGCGCTTTCCCGCGCTCCGCTTCGGCTTCTGCCCCTCGCACGAGTCGGCCGAGTTCGTCCCCGTGCGCGAGGTGCAGGCCGAGGACTACGCAGCCGCGCAGGCGGTGGTGGACGAGTTCCGTGCCGGGCGTATGCTGGTGGTGAGCCCCCGGACGGTGCGCGACGTCACCTCCATCACCCGCATGCTCCCCCGGCAGATCCGCTACTTCAGCCAGGTGGCGGCCTGGGCCCGCCACGACGCCGGCGAGCGGCACCACCGGTGGACGCTGGCGGACCTGCTGCGGATGTACCTGGGCAAGCGCATGGCGCTGGTGCGCACGCGGCTGCGGCTGGACTTCCAGAGCCGCATCGGCACGCGCCCGTTCGTGCTGTACGCCGTGCACGTGCAGCCGGAGTCGTCCATCGACGTGTACGGCGCCTTCTTTTCCAACCAGGAGGAGCTGGTCCGGCACATCGCGCGCTCCACGCCGGCCACCCACGACCTGTACGTCAAGATCCACCTGGCCAACACGGGCGAGCAGGCGACGGCGTTCTACGACCGGCTGCGGCGGATCCCCGGCGTGGTGGTGATCGGCCCCGGCGTCCCCGTGCGCGAGCTCCTGGAGCGCTGCAGCATCGTCTTCACCGTCAGCGGGACCATGGCGTACGAGGCGGGGCTGCTGGGAAAGCACGCCGTCACCTTCGGGCGGATGTTCTTCGACCGGCTTCCCACGGTGCACCACTGCGACGCCCCGCCGGAGCTGCCGGCGCTGGTGTCGCGCATCCTGGCAGAGCCGGAGCGGGACCGCACCCCCGAGATCGTGGAGGCGGTGGCCGAGCTGCACGCCGCGTCGTTCCCCGGCGAGTTCACCACGCGGGGCGGGGGCAAGGTGTTCGGCCCCGACGACGTGCGGTGGCTGGGCGAGGCGTACCGCGCGCTCCACCGCTACACCCGCGGCGGGGTGGCGGCGGAAGGCGCCCGGGTGGCGGCGGAGGGGTGATGGAGACGGACGCCGGCACCGTCCCCAACCTGTTCGTCGCGGGTGCCATGAAGGCGGGGACCACCACGCTGTACCGCTACCTGGCGGGGCACCCCGACGTCTTCATGAGCCCCGTCAAGGAGCCGCACCACTTCTGCGGCGACCTGGAGATCGGCCGCCTGGCGCCGGGGTACCGCGCCGCCTCGGCCGGGCTGGACGCGTACCTGGACGGGCCCATGGACCAGGCGCGGCACATGGCGCACGTGCCGGAGCGCGCGCGCTACCTGCGGCTCTTTCGCGACGCCGGCGCGCGGCGCTGGCGGGGCGAGGCCAGCCCGTCGTACCTGCTGTCGGAGGGGGCGCCGCGGGAGGTCCGCGCCGCCTCGCCCGACGCGCGGGTGGTGATCGTGCTGCGCGACCCGGTGGACCGCGCCGCCTCGCACTACCGGATGGACCTGGGCGCCGGCGTGGTGCGCACGGGGTTCGACCAGGCCGTGCGCGAGGACCGGCGCGCGGCGGGGATGGGGTATCCCACCGACAGCCTGTACCTGGCCATGGGGATGTACGCGCGCCAGGTGCGGCGGTGGATGGAGGCGTTCCCCCCCGGCCGGGTGCGCGTCTACCTCTTCGACGACCTGCGCGCCCACCCCGGGGCGCTGATGGTGGACCTGGCCGCGTTCCTGGACGTGGACCCCGCGGGGTTCCGCGGGGCGGCCGAGCACGAGAACCGCGCCGTGGCGCCGCGCTGGGTGGCGCTCAACTGGGTGCTGCACCGCGCCGGCGCCAAGACGGTGCTGAGCCGCCTGGTCCCCGCGCCCCTGCTGACGGCGGGCAAGCGGCTCTGGTACCGCGAGCCCGACGGCGCCGCCGTCCCGGCGCATGCCGGGGCGGAGCTGCGCGCGCTGTTCGCCTCCGACGTGGCGGAGCTGTCCGCGCTCATCGGCCGAGACCTCTCGCACTGGACGTCCGGACGCGGCGCGCGTCCCGCCCCGCCGGTCTCGCAGGCGGCGGGCGCCTGAGCGCTCGCGGAAAAGGCGGGAGGCGGGCGGCAGCCGGAGGGATCGCGCCGGCGCGGAAGCGGGTTCGCCCGTCCCCCGGGAGCGGCGGAGCCGGCGGCGCGGGGGGGGAACTGGAGCGGACGCGCCGCGGAAGCTACATTTCGGGCAGGTGTACGCCGTGGCCGCGGGAAACGCGCCCGTGGCGCCCACCGCTGCCTCTGCAGCGGCGCGGGTCCCGGCCGGACGTGCGAGGGCGGCGTGGGAACCGACGAGACACCGGAACGCGTCCCGGCCGCATCGCGCGCCGGACGGAACCCGCGGCTCGCCCTTCGGCGGCCGCATGGAGATGGACACACACCGCCACGGCGGAGAAGGACATACGCGGGTGGACGTGCAGGTACGGAGGAATCGACTGGCCGGGGAGACGGCGGATGCCTGACCTTGCGGCCCGGGCGGCGGCCGTGGGCGCCCCGCGGGCGCACGGGCGTCCGCCGCCGCCGCGCGTCCGCGTCTGCCACGTGATCACGGGGCTGGGCGCGGGCGGCGCCGAGTGGATGCTGCACAGCCTGCTCTCGGCCACCGACCGCGGGCGCTTCGACCCCGTGGTCGTCTCCCTCCTGCCCGGGGGGATCGTCGCCGACGCCATCCGGGAGCTGGGCGTGCCCGTGCACTCGCTGCGGCTGCGCGGGGTGTGGGACGCCCCCGCCGGCGTGGTGCGGCTCGCGCGGCTCCTGCGCCGGCTGCGGCCGGACGTGGTGCAGGGGTGGATGACGCACGCCAACCTCATGGCCGGGGCCGCGGCGCGGCTCGCGGGCGGGGTGCCGGTGGCCTGGGGGATCCACAACGTGAACATCGGCGGCGGCACCAACAACGCCTTTACCCGCTCCACCATCTGGATCGGGGGCGTGCTGTCCGGCCGGCTGCCGGGCCGCATCGTCTACTGCGCCCAGACCGCGCTGCGCGCCCACGAGGCGGTGGGGTACGAGCCCGGGCGCGGCGTGGTGATCCCCAACGGGTTCGACGTGGACGCCTTCCGGCCGGACCCGGCGGCCGGGGCCGCCGTGCGGGCGGAGCTCGGGATCCCCGCGGACGCGCCGGTGGTGGGGCTCGTGGCGCGCTGGGACCCGCTCAAGGACCACGAGACCTTCGTGGCGGCCGCCGGCCGGCTCGCCGCCGGCCGGCTCGCCGCCGGGCGGCCCGACGCGCGCTTCGTCCTGGCCGGGCGCGGCGTGGACGCCGGGAACGCCGCGCTGGCCCGGATGCTCGAGGCCGCGGGGATCGCGGACCGCTGCCACCTGCTGGGAGACCGGCGCGACGTGGCGCGGGTCCTGGCGGCCCTGGACGTGTCGGCCCTTTCCTCGCGGATGGAGGCCTTTCCCCTGGTGGTGGGCGAGGCCATGGCGTGCGGGGTTCCCTGCGTGGTGACCGACGTGGGCGACGCCGCGCTGCTGGTGGGCGACACGGGGCGGGTGGTCCCGCCGGGCGATCCGGAGGCCATGGCCGCCGCCTGGCGCGAGCTCCTGGAGCTGCCGCCCGAGGCCCGGGCGCGGCTGGGGCTGCGGGCGCGGGCGCGCATCGTGGAGCGGTACAGCCTGCGGACCGCCGTGGACCGCTACCAGGCGCTGCACCTGCAGCTGGCCGCCGGAACGGGGCGCGCCGCCGCGCCGCGGGAGGGGGAGTCCAGGTGATGGACCAGCTCGGCGGAATGGTGATGGCGGGCGCGGTCTTCCTGCTGGCCGTGCTCTGCCTGGCCAGCCGCCTGCCGGCCGGGCTGCGCTGGATGCTGGTGGGCGGCCTGCTCATGCGCGTCGTGGGCGTGGTGGCCATGCTCGCCATCATCTTTACCGTGTACGGCGGCACCGCCGACGCGGTGAAGTACCTGCGGGTGGGGTCCGGGTACGCCGAGCGGATGCTCACGGGCGACTTCCGGATGATCACCCAGCAGACGGAGTGGGCCGCCGGGCAGTGGTGGGGGAGCCACTTCGTGTACCTCCTCTCCGCGCCGGTCGCCAGGATCCTGGGGCCGGGGTACTTCGGGCCGTTCCTGCTGTTCTCGCTGATCGCGTTCGCCGGCCTGTGCCTGTTCGCGGCCGCGTTCGCGCGGACCTACCCCCACGTTCCCCTGGTCAACTACACGCGCTGGCTCTTCTTCTTCCCCTCGCTCTGGCTCTGGCCGTCCGTGGTGGGCAAGGAGTCGCTCATCCTGTTCGGCCTGGGGCTGCTCGCGTACGGGTACTTCCGGGACCGGGTGGCGTGGCTCCCCACGGCGTCGGGGCTGGCCCTGATCTTCGCCATCCGTCCGCAGGTGGCGGCCGTGGCCGCGTTCTCCATGATCGTGGCGCAGTGGGTGGGGCGGCACCAGCGGTGGAC
>DASQBH010000332.1:0-2205 GCA_035635315.1 Longimicrobium sp. | reverse complement strand
GGACCTGGTGCTGCTGGACCTGCACCTTCCCGACATCAGCGGCGAAGAGGTGCTGCGCCGGCTGCGCGCGGACCCGCGCACGGCCACGATCCCCGTCGTCATCATCAGCGCCGACGCCACCCGCGACTCGCTGGAGCGGCTGCGCGCTGCGGGGGCGGACGCCTACCTCACCAAGCCGCTGGACCTGGACGACTTCCTGGCCACGCTGGAGATTCACCTTCCCGCCGGCCCGGGGGCGCGATGACGGACGGGGTTCTGGGGTGCACGCTGCTGCTGGTGGACGACGAAGAAGCCAACCTTGACCTGCTGGAGGTGCTGCTGAACGCGGAGGGGTACGACAACCTGGTCCGCACCAGCGACGCGCGGCAGGCCATTCCCCTGTGGGAGCGGCACGCGCCCGACCTGGTGCTGCTGGACCTGCACATGCCCCACCGCGACGGATTCTCCATTCTGCGCGACATCCGCGAGCGCACGGCGCCGGACGACTTTCGTCCCGTGCTGGTGCTTACGGCGGACGCCACGCCGGAGGCCAAGGAGCGGGCGCTTTCCACGGGCGCCAAGGACTTCCTGAACAAGCCGATCGACGCGACCGAAGCGCTGCTGCGCGTGCACAACCTGCTGGAGACGCGCGTGCTCTACACCCAGCAGCGCCACGCCCGCGAGGCGGCGGAGCTGCTGGCCGAAGCCAGCCGGGTGCTGAACGCGTCGCTGGACGCGGCCACGGCGGTGGCCCAGCTGACGCGGCTGGTCGTCCCGCGCCTGGCGGAGTGCTGCGCGGTGGACCTGTTCGATGCCGGCGGCGCGGTGCGGACGGCGGCCACCCACGCGGACCCCGCGCAGGAGACGCGGCTGCGGGGCGTGGAAGCCCAGCCGGACGGCGGCGGGGCGGATGCCGCGTGGATGGCGGAGGGCGAGGAGCTGGGCGGACTCCTGGGCGGATGCCCGGCGGAGGCGGCGCTGGTGGTGCCGCTGCGCGCGGCCGGCCGCGCCGTGGGGCGGATGGTGCTGGGGCGGGTGCGGCCCGGCGCGCGCTTCGGCGAGGCCGAGGTGGCGCTGGCGGAGGAGCTGGGGCGCCGCGCGGCCATGGCGGTGGAGAACGCCCGCCTCTTCGGCGAGGCGCGGGCGGCCACGGAGGCGCGGCAGCACACGCTGGCGGTGGTCGCGCACGACCTGCGCAACCCGCTCACGGCCATCCGCATGGACGCGGAGATGCTGGTCCACATGATCGGCCCCACGCTGGACGCGTACCCGCGAGAAAGCCTGGAGCGCATCTACGCCATCACGGGGCGTATGGACGGGCTGATCCAGGACCTGCTGGAGGTGTCGCGAATGGAGCGCGGGACGCTGGCGCTGCAGACCTTTCCCCGCGACCCCGCCGTGCTGCTGGCGGAGGCGGCCCACGCGCTCGCCCCCCTGGCCGCCGCGCACGGGCTGTCGCTGGCGGTGGATGCGGCGGAGGGGTTGCCCCCGGTGATCGCGGACGGCGAGCGGGTGCTGCAGATCATCAGCAACCTGGTGGGGAACGCCGTCAAGTTCACGCCCGAAGGCGGCGTGGTGACGCTCTCCTCCGCGCCCGGCGAGGGCGAGGTGCGCTTTTCGGTGTCGGACACCGGCCCGGGGATTCCCCCCGAGCAGGTGCCGCACATCTTCGGCGCGTTCTGGCAGGCGCGGCACGCGGACCGGCGCGGGCTGGGGCTGGGCCTGTCCATCGCCCGCGGGCTGGTGGAGGCGCACGGCGGGCGCATCTGGGTGGAGAGCGAGCCCGGCCGCGGCGCCAGCTTCGTCTTTACCCTCCCCCTGCACGACGCCGACGCCGACTCCGCCGAGATCGTCGTATCGCGCCCGATGGTCTCAGCCGGCTAAGTCACCCGTTCACCCCCTCACCCGCTCAGCCCCCGATGAGCCGCATCCTGGTCGTAGAAGACAGCCTCGACATCGCCGAAGGGCTGCAGCGCAGCCTGGAGTACGACGGGTACCAGGTGTCGCTGGCCACCAAGGCCGCGCACGCGCTGGCCGTGGCCACCAGCGACAAGCCCGAACTCATCGTGCTGGACCTGGGCCTCCCCGACAAGGACGGCTACGAGGTGCTGCGGGAGCTTCGCGAGCGCGGGGTGATGACGCCCGTGCTCATCCTTTCCGCGCGGCGCGAGGAGGCGGACAAGCTGCAGGGCTTTCGCCTGGGCGCGGACGACTACGTCACCAAGC
>DASQBH010000331.1:0-6630 GCA_035635315.1 Longimicrobium sp. | reverse complement strand
GCCGCGCCCGTCATCCCCCCCGCCGCCCGCGCCGTGGCTGGAGGTCGGCTGCGCCGTGCCCGCGTCCGCCAGCGGCGCGGCGATCACGGGGGACGCCGCAACGGCCGCGTCCATCTCGCGGCGGCCCTGGAAGAGCGCCTCCCAGCCGACCGCCGCCGCCTGCTTGCGCGGGTTCTTGGCCAGACGGATGGCCATGTCGGCCATGTGCTTGACCACCCAGTCGAAGTAGTGCGGGGTGAGGGAGTAGACGTCCATGTCGGGCGCGGGGTTCATGAAGTCGATGGCGTAGGGCACGCCGTCCTTCACGGCCCACTCCATGGAGTTCATGTCGTACCCCAGCGCCCGCACCAGCTTGAGCGAGTCGCCTACCACGCGGCGGCCCAGCTCGTCGTTCATGTGGGCGTGGTCCACGTGGTACTTGCGCTCGCCCGGATCGTACTTGATGGGGAGGATCTCGTCCTGCCCCAGGCAGATGCAGCGGATGAAGTGGTCCCACTTGATGAACTCCTGCACCACCATGGTAAGCAGGCCGGAGTTGTCGTAGTGGTAGATGAGCTCGTCCAGCGAGCGGCAGATGTACACGTCCTTCCACCCGCCGCCGTGCGCGTCCTTGAGCACGCAGGGCAGCCCCACGTAGTCGATCACGCCCTGCCAGTCCAGCGGATACTGCAGGTTGCGCAGCGACTCTTCCTTGACGATGCCGGGGATGTACTCCTTGTTGGGCAGCACCACCGTCTTGGGGTGCGCGATGCCCAGCGACGTGGCCAGCGCCGCGCCGAAGAACTTGTCGTCGGCCGTCCACATGAACGGGTTGTTGACGACGGTGGTGCCCTGCAGCACCGCCTGCTTGAGGTAGGTGCGGTAGAACGGCACCTCGTGGCTGATGCGGTCGATGATGACCGCGTACTCGGCGGGCTGGTCCATCCGCGGCGCGCCCAGCGTCACGTACTCGGCGGTCACGCCCTCGTCGCGGCGGTTCACCTCTTCGATGAAGGCCGGCGGAAACGACCACTCGCGCCCAACGATCAGCCCCACTTTCAGCGTCATCTCCCCGTCCTCCGCGTGGTGTTCATCAGGATTGATCCACCGCTTCTCTTTCGATCCATCATGAGGCCTGCCGCGCCTCCTGCCCCATCAACCGCATCGTCCGTCACTCCCGCACTCCCGCACTCCCGCACTCCCGCACTCCCGCACTTCCGTCCTCAGTCGCTGCCGCCGATGTACGTGCGGATCATGCTCATCCAGTACGGCCAGTCGTGCGACCAGCCGTCCCACAGCCGCAGCGCGTTGCCCACGCCCTTTTCCCACAGGATGCGCGACAGGTAGCGGTTGTTGTCGACGAACGAGTCCGTCTCGCCGGTGGCCAGGATAATGTCCATCCGGCGCAGCGCCTCCAGGTGCCCGTGGTCGTGCAGCTCGCTTACGTAGTGCGACGGGTTGTGGGCGCGCACCGCCTCGTCGTAGTAGTCTTCTACCTGCTCGCGGATGTCGTACATCCCGCTCATCCCGATCACCCGGCCAAAGAGGTGCGGGTGGCGCAGCGCCGTGTTCACGGCGTGGTACGCGCCAAAGCTGGCGCCCACCGCCATCAGGAACGGGTTGGGATTGCGGCTCTGGGAGAAGGGAAGCACCTCGTGCAGCAGGTAGTTCTCGTACTCGAACTGGCGGATGGCGCGCTGGTGCGGGTGCTTGTAGCGCGCGTACCAGCTTTCGGCGTCGACGCTGTCCACGCAGTACATCTGCAGCCAGCCGTTGCGCAGGTGCTCGCCCAGCGCCTGCATCATCCCCCGGTCCTCCCACTCGTAGTAGCGCCCCATGGAGGTGGGGAACACCAGTACGCGCGCGCCGGCGTGGCCAAACACCAGCAGGTCCATGTCGCGGCCCAGCGAGGGGCTGTGCCAGCGGTGGTGCTCGCGGTTCACTCGGAATCCGTCTCCGGCAGGCGTGGTGGCTAAAGGGGCGCAACGGCCCCGCGGGCGGTGCGCGCCCACACGCAAGCCGCGCACCTGCCCCAACGTACGGGACCGGTGCGCGGCTGCAAAGAGGGAGGCTGGCAGTTCGGCCAAGGAACTGGCATCAGGTTCCCCTCCGGCTGCGACTTTCTCAGAATCTGGGCTGTCCGTCGCAGAAGTACTTGTAGTAAATCCTTACGTAGACAGTCCCGTCGTAAAAATAGGTTTCGCTCCTACCTATCTCAATCCAAGAGCATTTCGCCTCAGCGGTGAGTTGTCCAGGCCGCGCAGCGATCAGGAGACACGAGGCGATGAGTCCGCAAATGAAGCGACGCATGGTTTACCGGCCTTTGGAAGGGTTGATGGATGTCTGATACTATACGACACAAAACACTCAGAATGTCGCTGCGTCAAGCATTTTCCAACCCGGTACACACCCTAGCGCCAACCCTCTGGCAGTCTCCGCACGACGACACGCTCGACATCATCGTCATCACGTTCGATATACGCCGCCAGGCCGCTGCGGCTGATCGCGTCGGGAAGGGCGCTGCCAGTGATGGTGCCCAGGTACTGCCCCTCCGGCGTCACCAGGTCGATCGGACCGGACTCGCCCACTACGGGCCCGGTGCGCTCGACCCACAGCTTGCCGGACGGCGCGACCCGCAGCCCGCGCAACGCGGGAATGGTATCCGCGAACTCCATCTCTCCAAGCCGGCGCTCGATGTCCTGCCTGCTGGGCTCGGGCCGCGCAGTTCCGCCCCCGCCGATCTGCACACGGATGGCGCCCCGCCCGCTGGCCATGAGCTCGCGCTGGTTCTCACGGGCGCGCTGGCGGTCCGCCTCCGTCGTCTGCCGCGTGCGCACAGGGCGCTGCAGGTAGCGTACGGTCTCTCCGTTCGCGTCCAGGATGCGCACCGTGTAGCCGGAGGTAAAGCTGAGCGCCATCTGCCCGTTGGGAAGCACCCCGAACAACGTGGAGGGGCTGAACATGGGCGGAGGCGAAACCCGCACCTGCATCTCTCCGGGCCCGCTGGACTGCTGCTCCACGCGGATTGCGGAAGGGATGTTGTACAGGCGCGTCGGCTCTCCGCCCGCGAGCGGCTGGAACAGCAGCGGCGTCACGTTCTCCGTGCGCGTGCCCGATCCCTGGCCCGGCGGCTGGCGGTACGTGGCCACCACGCCGCCCCGTGGGTGCCAGCCGATGCCGCCGGCCAACCCGGGCATCCAGTTCTCCACGGTCACGTTGCGCAGAAACGTGCCGTCGGGACGAAACAGCGAGTAGCCGCGGCGCCCCAGATCCGAGACGATCACGGTGCCGTCGCCACCCACCGTCAGTTGCAGGGGCGCCATCAGCTCGCCGGGTCCCTGTCCCTGCTTGCCGATCTGCCGGACGAAGCGCCCCGTGCGGTCGTAGACGAGCACGTGGGCGCTCTGCCGGTCCAGCACGTACAGGTTGTCGTTCGCGTCGAACGCCACGCCGGCTACGATGCCGAACGCCTCGTGCGCGGCGCCGTCGGCGCGGCCGATGGAAAAGACCTGCGCGGGGGTGCCGGCCAGCGGGCGGTCGCGCTCGGGAAGGCGTACGATGCGGTCCTGCGCGGCCGCATCCGCCGAAAGCAGCGCCGCGGCCAGCAGCGGCACGGCAAAGGAGGGTTTGATGTGAATCATCTTCCGTCACCCGGAGTGATTGTGTGGCGAGCCCCGGCGCATCAGGAGCGCCGCGTACGGACGGGTCTGATTCCACAACCCGCGCCCGGGTTGCCGCCATGTAGATGAGCGATTGATGAGGAGCGGTGCGGCGGATTTCAGGCGAGGGTGAAGTAGACGCGTCCCTCATCCACCGAAACGCGGTCCAGCTTTACCTGCACGGCCTCGCCCGGCTGCGGTTTGCGCCCCGCGCTCTCGGCGAGGGAGCGGACGGGCGGGTCTTCGATCTGCACCTCCACGTCGCCGTCGCGCTTGCCCAGCACCGTGGCGGCAAAGCGCTCGCCCACGCGCTCGCGCAGCACCCAGGCCTCGGCCACGTCGATGGCCCGGCGCTCGAAGCGGCTTTCCCGGCGCTCGGCATCGTCCATCGTCCCGGGCAGGCGCTGCAGCGTCTCTACCTCCGCGGCGGAGGGACGCTCGCCGGCGGAAAGCTGGACGAGCAGGTCCAGCACGTAGCGGTCGCACAGGCGGCGCAGCGGCGCGGTGGTGTGCGCGTACGGCATGGCCAGCGCGTGGTGCAGCGGGTCCGCGGGAAGCTCGCCGTCGAACGCCACGTAGTCCGCGCCGCGGTTCACCCGCTTGGCCTGCCACAGCAGCGGCGTCACGCGCGGGTGGGTGATGTCGACGGTGCGGATGAACTCCGCGTACGAGGCCGCCGCCGGCCAGGGAAAGCCGAGCGTCTCCGCCGCGCGGCGAAAGCTCACCACCGCCTCCGGATCCGGCGGGCCCATCACCCGGACCAGGCCCACGCGCGCCTCCAGCATCATCAGCGCGGCCGCGTGGCCGGTGAGCAGCGAAACCTGCTCGTTCCACTCCTCCGACGGCTGCGGCGCCTCGAACTCCAGCGCGTAGCCCAGCGGCCGCGTGGTGAGCTGGGTTACGTGCTGCGCGACCAGGGGGATGGAGACGCCGCCGCGCGCGGCCTCGATCTTCTCGCGCAGCTCGCCAAAGCGGCGCATGGCCATCAGCCCCTCCGCCCACTCCTGCCCCGCGAACAGCTGCTCGCCGCCGCACACGTGCTCCACCACCTGCGTGTAGGTAAGCTGCGCGCGGCTGCGCACCAGCGCCCTGCGCACGACGGTGGACCGCAGCTCCGCCGCGGCGTCCAGCCCGAACTCGAAGAGGATGCAGGGACGGTCCTGGTCCGGCAGCAGGCTGCCGGCGCCCTGGCTCAGCACGGGCGGATACAGCGGCTCCTTGCGGTCCGGTCCGTAGACGGTGAGTCCGCGCTGCCACGCCTCCGCCTCCAGCGCCCCGCCGCGGTCGACGAAGAAGCCCACGTCCGCGATCGCGTAGAACAGGCGGAATCCACCGTCGTCCTGCTGGCGGATGTACAGCGCCTGGTCCAGGTCGCGGCTCCCCGGCGGGTCGATGGTCACCAGCGGCAGGTCGCGCCGGTCCTGGCGTCCGCCCTCCGCCGTCGCGACGCGCTTCGACGCCCGCTCCGCCTCCGCCAGCACCTCCGCCGGAAAGCCGCAGCGGATGCCCAGCTCCGTGCGTGCGGCGTCGAGCGCGCGCTCCACCACGTCCTGACCGCCCGTCCGCTCTCCCTGAGCCATCGCCGCGTCTGTAGAAGGGTGACGCCCGTCAGCATCCGTACGGGCGCATGCAAGCTGGCGCGGCGGCTGTGCGGAGCGCAACCGAAGCGGGCGGATAGATCGCGCAGCGAGGGATTCCGGCAGGCTGAACAGGAGGACGTGACCTGAGGGATGTTATCCCCCAACCCTCCGAAAAGCTTTGACTTCCTGAGGGTTCTGCCGGCGAGATCCTTCGGTCGGCGCCAGAGTCCATGGCCTCGTCAGGCTGCGGAGCGGCGCCTCCGCGGGGCCAGCCTCTGTGCTCGGATCTCAGCCCCCGTTAGGCAGGCAAAATCCTTCGGTCGCGCGCAAGCGGTTGTGATGCGCCTGGTTCCGTGAGCGCGCTCCCCCAGGAAGTCATCGGCTTTCTGGGGATGTACAAATAGAAAAAGGACGCGGAGGATGATGCACATCCCCCGCGTCCTTATCCATCACCTCAGCGTGCGCGATGCGTCAGGCGCCGCGCGCTCCGCCCCCACCGCCACCGGGGCCACGGCCGCGTCCGCCGCGGCGGCGACGGCTGCGGTTGGCGCCCACGCCGGCCATCTCGCGCTGCTGCCCCTGCTGGGCAGCGTCGCCGCGCGGCTGCGGGCGGCTGGTGCGCTCGGCTTCCGTGCGCACGCGCCGGTCGTCCTTTTCGCGGTGCAGGTGGTCCACCCGCGAGGAACGGTGCGTCTTCTCGCGGAGGCGTGCCTCCTCCTCCGCGGCCCGCTGGTTCTTGCGCTCCAGCTTTTCCTTGGCGCGGGCGCGCTCCTCCGCCTTGCGCTTGCGGATCTCCGCGATGCGCTCGGCGATGGGCACCTCGAAGCGCTCCGTGGGCTTCGCCCGATAGTCGAAGCCGTCCACCGTGATGCGCGGCAGCTTCTTTCCGATGGCGCGCTCGATCGCCGCCAGGTCGCGCTCCTCGTCGGGCGAGACGAAGGTGTAGGCGTCGCCCGTGGCTTCGGCGCGCGCGGTGCGGCCCACCCGGTGGATGTAGTCCTCGGGCACGTGCGGCACGTCGAAGTTCACCACGTGCTCCAGCGCCTCCACGTCAATGCCGCGCGCCACGATGTCCGTGGCCACCAGCACGCGGTAGCGGCCGGACTTGAAGCCCGCCAGCGCGTCCGTGCGCGCCGTCTGGCTGCGGTTGCCGTGGATGCGGGCGTTGGGCACGCCGTGCTTGTCCAGGAAGTCTGCCAGGCGGTTGGAGCGGTGCTTGGTGCGGCAGAACACGATCACGCTGCCCACCTCGCCGCGCTTGATCAGCTCCAGGAACAGGTGCGCCTTGAGCTCCTCCGACACGGGATACAGCGCCTGCGCCACGCCCGTGGCGGGCTTGGCCACGCGCTGCAGGTCCACCGACGCCGGGTTCACCAGCATCTCGCGCGCGAGCACCGCGATGGGCCCCGGCA
>DASQBH010000330.1:0-7494 GCA_035635315.1 Longimicrobium sp. | reverse complement strand
CCGGAGAGCTGCTCCGACAGGCGCTCCGGCGGCAGCACCGCCGCCAGCAGGGGGTACTGCGCCGTGAGCTCGCGCAGGCTGGTCATCCACACCTGGATCTGCCCGGGGAGCGCCGTGATCAGCGCCTGCGTCTGCCGGGCCACCGGCGGCACCACCAGCCACCCCACCGCCGTCACCCCCACCGCCGTAAGCACCAGCGCCGCCAGCACGCCCAGCACGCGCGGCACCCGGTGGCGCTCCTGCAGGTAGTCGATCACCGCGCCCAGGTACAGCGCGAAGAGCGCGGCGATGAACAGCAGCAGCAGCACCTCGGCCACGCTGTACACAAACCACAGCAGCAGCACCGCGAACACCGCCGCGGTCAACACCGCGAACGGCGAGGGTCGTGTGGGCTGCTGCGCCTGCTCTCGGGCCGTCATCAGGTCCTGGATACGAACGAACCGCGGGCCCGGCATGAGTGCCGGACCCGCGGAACGTAGTGAATCATGCCGTCCGGTGCCAAGTGCCGAGGCGAAGCGACATCCACTTTCGCACTCTCGCACTCCCGCACTTTCGCACTTCTTCGGTCAGCCGCGGTCCAGCGCGTCGATCTGCGCGGCCAGGTCGCGGTCGTTCACCCCCAGGCCGCCCTGCGCCTGCGTGGCGTCGGCCGGCGGGGGCGGAGCGAACGCCGTGCGCTCCTGCGCCGTGTGCGCGCTGCCGTCGTCCGTAAGGATCTCGGCGTCGTGCGCCGTGCTGGACTGCTGCCCGGGCGCGGGCGCCGGCGGCGGGGACGCGGCGGACGCGCCCGTGCCGATCTGCCGCGACGCCTGCTGCCCCTGGCCCTGGCCCGGCAGCGCCGGCTGGGCGGCCGGCGCGCCGGGGGGGAGCGAGAGCCCCATCTGCTGCTTCATCTCCAGCAGGCGGTACTCGATGTCCTCGGAGGTGTTGCCGGCCTCCAGCGCCTTGAACTGCTTTTCCAGCGGATCGCCGGACAGCTCCTCCGACACCTCGGCCGCGGCCAGCGCCAGGCGCTCCGTGTGCTCGATCTTCTGCGCCATCCGCTCGAACGTCTCGAACGCGGACGTGTCGGAGAGGCCGGCCATGGTCTCGTGGATGCGCTTCTGGGCCTGCGCGCGCTTCTGCTTGGCCACCAGCAGGTTCTTCTTGCGCTGCGCCTCTTCGATGCGCACCTGCAGCTGCCGCAGCGCGTCCTTCACCTTTTCGGTGTCGGCGGCCTGGCGCGTCCAGGTCTCGTGCATGCTGCGGGCGCGCTCGGCGTACTCCTGCTGGCGCAGCAGCGCCTGGCGGGCCAGGTCGTCGCGGCCCTGCTGCAGGGCCAGCATGGCGCGGCGCTCCCACTCCTGCGCCTGCCGGGCCTCGCTCTCCACCTGCGACTTGAGCTTGCGCTCCTCCGCGATGGCGAGCGCCACCTCCTGCTTGGCGCGGGTCTGCTGCTCGCGCATGTCGATGATGACCTGCTCGAGCATCTTTTCCGGGTTCTCGGCCCGGGCGATCAGGTCGTTGATGTTGGACCGGATCAGCAGCGAAAGCTTGTCGAAGATTCCCATCGCTCGTTCAGCCGTATTGGGTTCCCCGGCGGGGCGGCCGGGCCGGGGGCCGGGCCTTTCGCCGGGGGATCGTAGGTCGGGGTGCCGCCGCGCTCAGCAGTCGCGGAACGCGGACAGCGACTCCATCTGGGTGGCCATGGCCATGCCGAACGAGTCGATGGTGGCCTGGAACTCGTTGAAGTCCAGGTTCTCGGTCTCCAGCGACTCGGTAAGGATCACGTCGTCCTCTTCCAGCCCGTACGCCGCGTGCACCATCTCGCTGGCGTTGGCCTCCAGCAGCCGGCGGTACAGCTGCGAGCACTTGTCGCCGTCGCGGGGCACGTCCAGCACCTTCATGCGAAACACCAGCAGCGGCGGGGCGTGGCTGATGACCACGGGGGTCTCGCCGTTCTCGCCGCCGGGATACGCCAGCCACATGCCTTCTTCCACTTCCTCGAACTCCAGCTCCATCCGGTTGAGGAAGTTCACCACGTCCTCGCGGGTCACCATCACGTTGTCTCCGGGTTGGGGCCGTCGGGCCGCTCGGGTGCGGAAAGCGCTCCGCCGGCGGGGCGTGCGCCGCCCTCCGCGAGCAGGCGCACCATGAACGACTGCTCTTCGGCCAGCCGGCGCACTTCGCCGTGCAGGCCATCCATCTCTTCGCGCAGCCTCTGGATCTGGGCGTCGCGGCTGGCGAGCTCGTACTCGCCGCCACCGCCGCCCTTGAGAGCGCCGATCACCCACTTTGCCGCAAGGCCAAAGGCGATGATCGCCGCGATCAGTACAGGTTCCATCGTCAGTTCGGGTACGGGACGCCCTGAGACAAAGTTTCACCCGCGGGGCGGCGTGTCCAGTGCCGCGGGTGAGGATCGACGCGTGGACTTCGGGATCGAGCCGCGGCCACGGGGTGCCCCTCCCCCGGCCCCTCCCCGTTCGTTCCTCACGGAGAGGGGGGGAATTCGATCCCGCGGCGGCAGGCACCGGTCTGCGTCCGCGGGGTGCCCCTCCCCCGGCCCCTCCCCGTTCGTTCCTCACGGAGAGGGGAGAATTCGATCCCGCTTCGGCAGGCACAACACCGTCCCGCGCACTACCCCTCCCCCGCAGTTTGGGGGAGGGGTCGACGGCCGTTGCGAGGAACGAGCAAAAAGGCCGTCGGGGGAGAGGGCCCCCGCGTCGCAGACGCGGCCGGGTCCCAGGCCCAGCGCCGGGGAGGGGGGCGCCGGCCGCTCGCGGAGAGCTGTCCGAAGACTCCCGAACCTACCGGCTGGCGCCGGAGGGGCGCGAGGTGGGGCGGATCTGGACCAGGCGGCGGGCACTGGGAGTGGCGGCCAAGCCGCCCATCGCCGTCTCGCGGTAGGCGCTGGGCATGCGGCGCCCCACCTCGCCCATCACGTCGATCACCTCGTCCGCGCTCACGGGAAAGTCGAGGCCGGCGAGCGCCATCTCGGCCGCGGCGATGGCCTGCATGGCGGCGCTGGCGTTGCGGTAGATGCAGGGGATCTCCACCAGCCCCCCGATGGGGTCGCAGATGAGCCCCAGCATTCCCTGCAGGCAGAGCGCGACGGCGGTCTGGATCTGCTCGTGCGAGCCGCCGTGCAGCCAGGCCACGGCGGCGGCGCCCATGGCGGCGGCGGTCCCCGTCTCCGCCTGGCATCCCCCCTCCGCGCCCGCCAGCGACGCCCGCTGCGCGATCACCCCGCCCACCCCGCCGGCCACCAGCATGGCGTTCACCAGCCGCTCCTCGCCCAACCCGCCGTCGGTGAACTCGTCCACGGAGATCAGGATGGCCGGCAACACCCCCGCCGCGCCCGCCGTGGGCGCGGCGACGATGAGCCCCATGGCCGCGTTCACCTCCAGCGTGGAGATGGCGCGCGCCAGGGTCTTCGTCACCCGGTCCCCGAGGAGGTTGGGTCCGTTGTCCCACAGCTTCTTGGACCGTCCGCCCGTCATCCCCGACGCGGAGCGCACCTTGCCCTCGAGCCCTTCGTCGATCGCGCGCCGCATGATCTGCAGCGTGCGGGCGATGCGGGCGCGGATCTCTTCCTGCGGCACGCCGGTCTCGGCGGACTCGGTGTCGAGCACCACCTGCGGCAACGGACGGCCGCTCTGCTCCGCGTCGTGGACCAGGGACTCGATGGACTTGTGCATGCGGAACTACGAGGGGACAGGGTACAGGGCACAGGTTACAGGGATAAGGCTTGCAAAAAGCGCGGCACGTGGGCGAGCAGGCTCGGACGAGACGAACCCGCAGTTCCCCTGTCCCCTGTTCACTATCCCCTTCTTTTCAGGCGGCGTGAACCCCGCCGGAGGCCCGGACCCCCGGTCGCCTGCCGCAAACTCGCCCTTTGGAACGGGTGCTGTCAAACGGCGAGGCCGCCGGAAACACGCTGCGGTTCCGGCGGCCGGGTCAGGCGGCGGGGGGGACTACCGGCCGAAGATGCCGATGCCGTAGCGGCAGGGCTCGGCGGAGCAGTCGGCCATGCTCACGCGCACCGCGAAGACGCCCGAGCGCGACACGGTTACCGACACCACCGGAAAGTCGTCGTCCAGCATGTCGCTGTCGATCTCGTTTCCAGCCCCGTCGTACAGGGTGAAGTCCAGGTCGCTGCAGTCTTCGTCGCAGGCACCCATGATCTGGTACTCCATTCCCACGTCGAGCTCCAGCTGCACGAGCTCCGCGGCGCCGTCGTTCAGCGATCCCGTGTAGATGCGGTGGGTGAGCTCGTAGCCGCGCGCCTCGAAGGCCTGCCCCGCCTGCGACACGAGCTGGCGCACCTGGCGGACCCAGGCATCCTGTGCGTGAGCAGGGGCGGGAGTGGCGGTGATGAGGGCCAGGCCGAGGGTGGTGGTGAGGAGAAGGATCCGCTTCATGAGATCGTCTCCGGTCCGAGAGGGAGGGGTGGGTGAACGGCAGGTCCGGGCGTCGTGACGCCACGGGCGGAACAGCACGTTACAGCAATACGCTGCCGCACGCTCCAAAACGCAATGCACGCGTTTGTTTCCGCCCCCCGGGCTCAGGCGATCTTGGGAACGGCCCGTGCCCAGCGCAGCCAGGGAAACCCGCGGATGGCCGCCAGCGCCGCGTCGTTCACCGGCTCGTCGGCCTCGATGGTCATCATGGCGTCCTGGTGCCGGCCGGTGCGGTCCACGCGCATGGTGGCCAGGTTCACGTGGTGGCCGGCCATGATGGTGGCCACGCAGGCGATGGTGCCGGGCTCGTCGTGCGCCAGCAGGACGACGGTGTGGTAGTCGCCGCCCAGCGCCACGGGAAAGCCGTCGATCTCCGACACCTCCACCCGCCCGCCGCCCAGCGACGCGCCCCGCACCGTCACCCGCTCGTCGCCGCGCTCCAGGTGAAAGATCGCGGTGTTGGGGTGCGCGTCGTCGCCCAGCTCCACGTCCTCGAAGGTCCACTCCAGCCCGGCGGCCTGTGCCTCGGCGTATGCCTCGCGCAGGCGCATGTCGTCCGGCGCCAGGCCGATCAGGCCGCCGACGATGGCGCGGTGCGTCCCGTGCCCTTCGCCCGTGGCGGCGAAGGAGCCGTGCAGCTGAATGCGCACGCGGTCCGGCGTGCCGCCCGCGACGGCGCGCGCGATCAGGCCCAGGCGGCACGCGCCCGCCGTGTGCGACGAGGATGGCCCGACCATCGTGGGTCCCAGGATGTCGAAGAGAGATACCATGCGGGCAAGATAGGCGCGGTGGACGCAACGGGCCAGACGGCAGGCGAGGCCCCTCTCTGAAAGAAGGATGGACGCTCTGTCGATCCGGACCGGCTACCCGGCCGTCCGCCCGCGGGAGCGAATGAATTCGCCGCTGGAAAATCGCAAAGTCCGCCTGCGCGGACTCGGCGGCCCGGGCGTGTGCGGCGTCCCGCGCACCGGCGCGTCCGCAACGAAAAAGGCCCACCCGCCGGGGATCGGCGGGTGGGCCTCGTGCGTCCCAACGGGCGCGGGAGCTATTCCTCGGCGGCGGCGGTGGGGAAGCGGACGCCGCTCAGGCGCCAGTCCAGGCCGTCGCGGCGCATGACCAGCGAGATGCGCTCATCGCCGGACGCGCGGTCGCTGTAGCGGACCACGAACCTGTCCGAGGCCTCCCAGCGGCGGCTGATCTTTACGTCCTCGCGCCACTTGCCGTCATCCTCGCCCGAATCATCGTCATCGTCGCCGGGGCTGCGGCCCTTCATCAGCATGCCGATCCCCTCGGGGGTCACGGCGGCGTCCACCACGGGACCCACCACGAAGCCCGCGGCCGCGGCTCCGAGCGCGGCGAACACGCCCCCATCCTTCTGGATCCCGCGCGCCGTGGCGCTCTGGATCTCGGTGCGGATGCTGGTGCGCAGCGCGGGAAAGTCCACCATCTCGTTCAGCGCCTGGGTGTCGCCGGCTTCGGCGGCGGCCTGCAGCTTGTTGACCGCCATGTACGGCGTGAAGTACAGCCACGCCGCCGCAACGCACAGCGCCAGCGAGAAGATCGGAAGCTTTTTCATCGTCGGGGAACTCCGGGGGATACTTCGGACGGGGATGGCGGCGGACCGCGGGAAACCGATGTTCAGGGCCGCGGCGGTGCCTGTACACCGGATGGCGTAGCAGGTGCCCGGCGGCGGCGCGGGCGGAACCGGATCTCGAGCGGCGCTTCGATCCACACCGCGACGGGGCACCCGTCCAGCCGGGCCGGCTCGAACTCGCCAAGCCCCATGGCCCAGACGGCGGCGGCGTCGAAGTCGGGGCTCCCGGAGGAACGCACGACCGACACCTGCTCCGGCCGGCCCTCCGCGGTCAGGCGCCAGCGCAGAAGCACGGCCCTCGGAACGCTGTCGATGGGGAGCGAGGCGGCGCTGTCCGCCAGCCGTCCTTCGATCACCCGCCGGTTCAGCGGGCGGGGCATCTGCTCGGTGGGACGGACCGTGGTGTCTCCCCCGGAACTCCACGGCCTCGCGAAGATCTCGGCGCAGCGCGCGGGGGAGGGCGTGCTCTCCGCGGCCGGCGTCGCGCAGGCGCCCAGCGCGGCCAGCAGGGCCAGAGACGGCAGCTTCATCACGAAATACCGGTGCGGGATCCCCATCACGGCTCGGCCCACGAGGGGCTGGAGCGCAGCGCTTCGCCTTGCAGCGTGTCGCGCCGCACCTCCACCATCCGGCCGCCGCGGGGCTGGCGGACAATGTGGACGTAGCGCTCGCCGTCGCCCAGCGCGTCCTGCTCTTCTTCGGAAACCAGGACCAGCGCCGTATCCGCCCAGCGCCAGCGCGCGGCGGTCCACAGGCGGCCGCCGTGGCCGCCGCGGTTGTAGTGGGTCAGCTCGCGCGCGGCGGAGTCGGGGGTGAGCGTCTCGAACTCGCCCGCGGGGACAAAGCGCCGCGCGGCGGGGTCGAACCGCCAGTACTCCGACGTGGAGTTGGCCATCGCCAGCACGCTCAGCAGCGCCAGGTCCGCGTAGCCGTCGAAGTCCAGGTCGATGGTGGACAGCCGCTCCGCCCCCGCGTCCGGGAGCACGTGGTTCTCGCGCGGCCGCAGCGTCTGCACGCGGCGCCCATCCACCGAGACGACGATGCTGTCCACCACGCCCGGCTCCCCCTCGTGCAGCGCGAACGCGTGCGGCGGCAGGGTGGGATGGATGCGGACCGTCGCCGCCCCGCTGTCCCGCGGCGCGGCGGCCGCCGGCGCGGAGGGTGCCAGTGCGCTGTCCGGCGCCGCATCCGCGGTCTGCCGCGCGGGGGGCTGCTCCGCGCGGGAGCACGCCGCCAGCGCGCAGATGCCCAGCATCATCCCCGTCCTCCGCATCACCGTCGCTCCTTCACGTCGTCCGTCCGGGGCAGGCTGGTGGCGAAGTCCCACAGCGCGTGCCAGTACTCCTGATCCGCCACCCAGCCCAGGTCGTTGTGACCGGCGCCCTCCACCCACAGCCGCCGTTTGGGCCCGCGCGCCATCTCGTACAGCTTCTGGCCGTGCGAAAAGGGAACCACGCCGTC
>DASQBH010000329.1:0-4629 GCA_035635315.1 Longimicrobium sp. | reverse complement strand
ACACCCCTCCCCCTCCCCGTCCCACGAGCCTCGCCACGATCGACCGAGCGGACGCAGAGACACGGCATCTCTCTGCGTCCTCTCCCTTTAGGGCGGCTCTGCCGGACGGACGATCCGAGCTCCGGCGGATGGACGCGCTGTCCGGCGGCGGCGTGGGCGACGGCTGCACGGGCTCGCCAGGACGCACGATTCGTCGCGGCGGAGGCGCGTCCGTATGCCGCGCCCCGGCGCCGGCACGCCGCCTTACGGGCCGGCTCCTGGCCCGGACCCCGGGGTCGGCGCGCGGAAGGGCCGCGCGGCGGCCAGGGCGGGGGCGAGCGCGCGGCCCAGGGCGGGTGCCAGGCTCGCGCTGAAGGTCGCCGCCATGTGGTGCGCGTCGGAGTACATCACCACCCCGTCCCGTTCCGGCCGGCACGCCGGGGCGCGGCAGAGCTCGTCGGTCAGGTCCACGTACCACACGCCCGGCATTCCCGCCGCGGAGCGCCGTTCCAGGCGTGCCACGCGCTCAGACCGCGGGGTGGTGCGCGGGAAGGTGCACGAACCCTCGCCGCGCCACCACGCCGTCCACGCCGAGCGCGCCAGGCAGTGCGGCACGTGCACCTCCGCCCAGGGGGTATCGCGCAGCAGCACCACGGGAACACCCGCCGCCCGGAACGCGGCCAGCGTACGCCGGGTGCCCGCCTCCCACTCCGCCGCGCTGATCCGCGTGTGCATGGTGCCGCCGTCGGACACGTCCAGGTGATTGCTGGAGCTCGCCATCACCACGGCGTGCGGGCGCAGCGCCGCGAGCCGCGCGATGACGGCCTGGCGCCAGCGGATGCACGTCCGCTCCACGCCCTGCAGCTCGCCGGCGGGGCGCACCGACGCGGCGGCGCACCCCGACTTGGTGAGCGAGACCAGCTTCCACCCGTTCTCACCCGCAAGCCGCTCCAGCGCGGGAAACCAGGTGGCCCCGTGCGAGTCACCGAAGAGCGCCACCGTCACCGGCCCGGCAGGGTTCCCAAAGACGCACTCCCCCACCGGGACGTCGAACAGCGGCTGGTGGCAGCTCTCCGGGAGCCGGGGCACGTCGCGCCCCGCGGCCGTAAACCGCGCCTGCCCGGGCGCCGCCGCCAGCCGCACCGCCAGCTGGCGGGCTCCCAGCGCCACGCCGCCCGCGGCCAGCGTGAGCCCCGCCGCCACGGCAAGGGTGAACGCGGGACGAGGCGCCAGTGCGCGGCTGTGGCGGATGGGGTTCTCCACCCGGTGCAGCGTGAGGTGCGCAAGGAGCAGCGAGAGCAGCACACCAGCCAGCCGGAGCGGCGCGCCACCGCCCGGAAGCGCGGCCTCGGCCATCACCAGCACCGGCCAGTGCCACAGGTACCACGCGTACGACACGCGCCCCACCCACTGCAGCCAGGGCGCGCTCAGGGCCCTGGCCGGGCCGGCGGAGGGGTCGCGGGCGCCCGACATCAGCACCAGCGCCGTGCCGCCCGCGGGAAGCAGCGTGAGCGGGCCCGGGTGCCGGATCCCCGCTCCAAAGGCCGCGGCCGCGCCCACCACCGCGGCGAGCCCCACCCACCCCAGCGCCCGTCCGGCCCGCGCGGGGAGCCGCGTCCAGGCGCCGGCCAGCAGCAGGCCCAGCGCGCCCAGGGCGAACTCCCACGCGCGAGTGGGCGATCCGAAGAACGCCCACGGCTGCGGCAGGGTCGGCAGCCAGAGCGCCGCGAACGACGCCGCGCCCACCAGCACGATCACGGCGGTGAGCCGGGGCCGCCGCGCGTGCCCCCGCGCCCCCCGCAGCGCCACGGCCACCAGCAGGGGCCAGACGAGGTAGAACTGCTCCTCGACCCCCAGCGACCAGGTGTGAAGCAGCGGGCTGGGTGCCGCGTGCGCGCCCAGGTAGTCGGTGAAGAGAAAGGCGAACCACAGGTTGCTGGCGTAGAACGCGGAGGCGAACGCGGCGTTGGCCACCCCGCGCTGCTCCATGGGCGCGTACACCACGAAGCCCGCCACCAGCGTGGCCAGCACGACCAGCACCGCCGCCGGCAGCAGCCGCCGCGCCCGGCGTGCGTAGAACCGCGCCAGGGCCACCCGCCCCGTCCCCTCCGCCTCGCGCAGCAGCAGCCCCGTGATCAGGTAGCCGGAGAGCACAAAGAACACGTCCACGCCCAGGTACCCCCCGGCAAAGGGCGGCACGCGGGCGTGGTAGGCCACCACGAGCAGGATCGCCACGCCCCGCAGCCCTTCGACGTCGGGCCGAAAGTCCGCGGGACGCGTGGACCGGGCACCGTTCTCCGCCGCCGGGGGCGCCGGGGCCGGCCCGGGTCCGGACAGGGGAGCGGTGGCGGAAGGGGGCGTACGGCGAACGGCCTTTCGCGGCGGCATACGGAACGAGGAGGGTGAACCCGGCAGGCCGGTCCGCGGCGTCTCGCGCGGGCCGGGAGACCACGACAGGGGCGCGTCCGTACCCGGCACCGGGCCGGTTCAGCCCGGGCGTCCGCCGCGGCAGGCACCCGGGCCGGGTGAGAGCGGGGTTCGATTCAGAGCCGCCGGATGGACGCGCTGTCCGGCGGCGGCGTGGGCGTCGGCTGCACGGGCTCGCCCAGGACGCGCGGCTCGCCGCGGTCGGTGGGCTCCGGCTCCTCGGGCTCGGGCAGCGGGTCCGTGCGCACCGGCGGCGGCGCGATGGGGTCTCGGCGCGGCAGCTGCGGCTGTGGCTGCGGCTGGGGGCGCGACGGGTTCGTCGTCACCGGCGGCAGCGGCACGTCGTAGCCGGGCGGATCGGTGGTCACGCGCCCCGGCAGCGGGCGGGAGAGGGTGTCGCCCCGGCGGCGGCGCTCCTCCAGCTCCGGCCAGTCGATCCCCTTGCTGCGCAGGTCGCCCGTGCCCACGGTGTCGGGATCGTAGCTCTCGTAGTCGTACGCGTACGCCCCCAGCTCCTCGTCCGCGAACGCCGTGTCGAACGCCATCGCCGGGTACTGCTGGCCCGCGTAGCAGTACGGCCGCGGCGGGCGCACGTGGACGAAGTACTCCGTGTACGACTCCCCCTGGGCCGGGCAGGCAGGGTCGATCACGTAGCCCGTGGCCCGGTCCACCGTCTCCGTCACTACCCCGCGGGGCATGGCGAACTCGGTGGGGGTGCGGCGGCCGCGCTGGATGCGCGCCATCATCCGCCCCCACACCGGCGCCGCGATGGTGCCGCCCGACGCCTCGCGCACGATGGTCTGCGGCCGGTCCAGCCCGAACCACACGGCGCCCACCAGCTCCGGCGTGTATCCCACGAACCAGATGTCGGTGGCGCCGTTGGTGGTCCCCGTCTTTCCCGCCGCGGGGCCGCGAAAGCCGGCGGCGCGCACCGGCGTCCCGGTCCCCCGGTTCACCACGTCCTGCAGCATGGTGGTCATCACGTACGCGGCGGCGGGGTCCACCACCCGGTCGCGCTGCGTCTCGGCGCGGTAGACCACCTCGCCGTGGCGGTTCTCGATGCGCTCGATGACGTACGCCTGCGGGAGCCACCCCCCGCTGGCCAACGCCGCGTAGGCGCGCACCAGCTCGATCGGCTTGACCTCGGCCGCGCCCAGCGCCGTGGCGGGGACGTTGGGGATGGGGGTGGTGATCCCCATCTCCCGCGCCGTCTGGATGACGGACGCCATCCCCATCTCCTGCGCCAGCTGCACGGTGACGGTGTTCTTGGACCGCGTCAGCGCCTCGCGCACGGTGATGGGCCCGTCGTAGCGCCCCGTGTAGTTGCGCGGCTCCCAGGTCTCGCCGCCCGCCATCACCAGCTTGACCGGCGCGTCCTGGATCTTTCGCGTGGGCGGAACGCTGCGCTCCAGCGCGGTAAGGTAGACGAAGGGCTTGAAGGCGCTGCCGGGCTGCCGCAGCCCCTGGTAGATGCGGTCGAACTTGCTGTCGTCGTAGTCCCGCCCGCCCACCAGCGCGCGCACCGCCCCCGTCCGCGCCTCCATCACCACCGCGGCCGTCTGCAGGTACGCCGTCATCCCCTCGTCCGTCTCCCCCTTCGCCTCGGGCCAGGTGGGGTGGCGGTAGGCGCCGAAGCCGCCCGCCTCGATGGCGTCCGCCTGCTTGGCGATCTCCTCTTCCGCGGCGCGCTGGGCGACCGGATCCAGCGTGGTGTAGACGCGCAGGCCGGAGGTGTAGAACTCCGGCCCCACCCGCTCCTCCAGCTCACGCCGGACGCGCTCGATGAAGTACGAGCCGCGCCCCGTGCCGCTGTCCTTGCGGCGCGCCAGGCGGATGGGGGTGGCGGCGGCTTCGGTCGCCTGCGCCTGGGTGATGTAGCCGGCCTTGGCCATCTCGCGCAGCACCAGGTCGCGCCGGGTGCGGGCCGCCTGCCGGTTCTCGCGCGGGTTGATGCGCGACGGCGACTGCGGCAGCCCGCCGATGAGCGCCGCCTCGGCCAGGGTGAGCTCGCTGGCCGGCTTGCCGAAGTAGGTCTGCGCGGCGGCATCCACCCCGTACGCGCCCTCGCCCAGGTAGATGTGGTTGAGGTACAGCTCCAGGATCTTGCGCTTGTCGAAGGAGCGCTCGATCTGCCGCGCGACGCGCACCTCCATCACCTTGCGGCGGATGGAGCGGTCGCGGTAGTCCAGCCGGTCGGGAAAGAGGTTGCGGGCCAGCTGCATG
>DASQBH010000328.1:0-2223 GCA_035635315.1 Longimicrobium sp. | reverse complement strand
GTCCCCAGTCCCCTCTTTCCCTATTCCCTATTCCCTATTCCCTATTCCCTGCCCCGCAGCGCCTCGATCCGCGCGATCTCTTCGTGCGACAGGCGGAAGTCGCCGCCGCTCATCACGCCCTCCACCTGCTCGGCCGAGCGGGCGCCGACGATGGCGCCGGTGACGGAGGGAAGGCGCAGTGTCCACGCGATGGCCACCTCGCCCGCGGAGCGGCCGTGCGCCTCGCCGATGCGCCGCAGCTCGTCGGCGATGGCCAGGTTGCGCGACAGCCGCGGCTCCTGGAACTGCGGATTGCGGCTGCGCCAGTCGTTCTCCGGAAAGTTGGCCGCCCGCTCGCGCGTCATCCCGCCCGTCAGCAGCCCGCTCCCCATCGGCGAGTAGACGATGGTGCCGATGCCGTTCTGCTCGCAGAAGGGCAGGATCTCGCGCTCCACCTCGTCGTTGATCAGCGAGTACGGCGGCTGAAGCGAGGTGACCGGCGCGATCTCCTGCGCCATCCGCAGCTGCGGCACGTCCCAGTTGCTCACGCCGATCCAGCGCACCTTTCCCTCGCGCTGCAGCTCCGCCATGGTGCGCCACCCCTCCGCGTCCTCGTCGGGATCGTTGGGTTCGGTGGGCCAGTGGATCTGGTACAGGTCGATGACGTCGGTCTTCAGGCGCCGCAGGCTGGCCTCGCACTCGCGGCGGATGGAGTCGGCGCGCAGGACCTTGTTGACCTCCGCGTTCTCATCCCACACCAGCCCGCACTTGGTGAACACGTACGGCTTCGCTCCCGACCATCCCTCCACCGCGCGCGCCACCACGTCCTCCGAGTGGCCCAGCCCGTACACGGCCGCCGTGTCGATCCAGTTGACGCCCAGGTCCAGCGCCCTGTGGATGGCCTCGACGGACTGCTGATCGTCCTGCGGCCCCCACGCGAACTCGTACCCGGTGCCTCCCACCGCCCACGAGCCGAAGCCGATGGGCGTGATGTCCATGTCGCTGTTGCCCAGCCTGCGCGTCTGCATCTGCTTCCTCATCTCTCCCGAAAGACAAACCCCGGCTCCGGACGAGCCGGGCCGGGGAGCCGCCTGCGCGATCCATGCCCGCCGTCATACAGGCGGGCCGTCTCGCGGACTACGGTGCCATGGCGAACGGGCCGCTGCGCTCGACGGTCTTGTTCTTCTTCCACGGGCCGAACGAGAGACAGGCGACCTCGCCCGCCTTCTTTGGACCGACGTTCCCGACCATCATGGGGCGTGTCCCCGGCTCGCCCACCCACGCCGCGCAGGCCGCGCCCGGAATGGAGGGGTGCGAGCTGGACGCGGACCATCCGTTCTCGTCCCCCGCGTGGATGATGACGCGCACGCCGGACGCCAGCGTATCGGCGCCGCCGGTGAGCTCACGGATGTGGTTGGCGTAGCGGCCGTTGGCGGCGTGGAACGCCTTCTGGAGCGCCGGCACCTCCGTCTGCAGCGCGGCCACCGCCTGCGTTTCCAGATCGGCGGGACGGGGGCCGCAGGCGGATACGGCCAGGACGAGGCTCAGGAGCAGGTGACGCGGATTGGGCATGGAGATCACTCTCGGGAGATGGTGAGGGGATCGGGCGATCCGGCGATCCAGTCGATCGACTGGCCATGGCCGCCGGTAAAGGCGACGGGCTCGCCGTTCACGGCCAGGATGAAGCGGTCCTTGGGCGGCACGCCGTCCAGCTTGACGGCGATCTCGGGGAACACCCCCGGCCCCTCGTTGCTGATCCACACGGCGTCCATGTCGCGAACGGTTTCGACGAAGCGCTCCCGCTCCTTCGGGTGGACGTAGTTCAGGACGGCGGAGTGAAAGATGACCAGCGTGGCCTTTCGGGGGGCCCGGGAGGCGTGGATGCGCAGGTCCTGGTCGCGCGTCAGATCACCACGGATCACGTCCCCGGAATACCGGCGGGCGATGTGGATCGCGGCGTGCAGGCGTTCGGCGCGAGCTTCCTGCCCGGGCCAGACCAGCGTCTGCAGCCACGCCGTCTCATCCGCGTTGAACACGTTGACCGGGTTCAGGTCCAGGCCCCCCCGCCAGGCGATGTTCGGCATCCGCTCCGGCAGCGGCGTGGCGGCGTTGGCGCGGCACGGAAAGACGGGCGCCTGGTAGCCGACGTCGTTCTCCGGCTCCAGCCTGGCGCGGCCGTAGTCGTAGGCGTACAGGTCGGGGAGCAGGCACAGCCCCGCGGACGCTCCCACCTCCAGCAGCGCC
>DASQBH010000327.1:0-2727 GCA_035635315.1 Longimicrobium sp. | reverse complement strand
AGCGGCAGCGCGAAGGTCACGATGTCGTAGTCCGCCGGCAGGTACGCCTTGATGCTGTCCTCGCCGATGCCGATCCAGTCCATGGCCTGCTGCGCGTTCTGCGCGCGGTCCAGGCGGGCGTGGTAGAGCGTGTGGTTGCACGCCTCGTGGCCATTCTGGACGATGAACTCCATCTTCTTGCGAATGTTCGCCTCGCGCTGCTCGCGCGGCGTTTCGCGGTCCTTGGTCTCGCCGAAGAAGTTGGACGGGTGCTCGGCCGCGGGCAGGATGCACCACACCATGCCGCCGGGCCCCCAGCTGGGGTTCTGCTCCTTGAACGACACCCACGAGCCCATCATGGTGTTGGGGTCGATGCTGCCGTCCGGGCGGTAGTAGAACTGCCCGCGCGTGGCGTCGTCCATGGTGAACACCACCGGCGTGGTGCCGCGCGGGATGTCGATGTTGCCCTCCAGCACCTGGCGCATGGTCACCGGGCGGTAGCCGGCGTCGTGCAGCGCCTTGAGGTCCTTGCGGAAGTTCTCCAGCGTGCGGACGAACTCGCCCTCGGGGCTGCCGGTGCGGTGGTACTCCAGCACCATGATGCGCCCCAGCTCGTTGGGCGGCAGGTTGGTGGTGGGCCCCGCGGGGAGGTTGTTGCGCGGCGCCGCCGACGCCTGTGGCCCGCCGGCCGCCGTGGTGTCGCCCGTTACCGTGACGCCCGCGCTGTCGCCGCCGGCATCGCTCTTTTCCGCGGCGTCGCCGCCGCCGCCGCACGCCGCCAGCAGGGCGAGCAGGGCCGCCGCGCCCGCGTTGCGGATACGATCCATCTCCATGCGCATGTTCTGCTTTTCCGGTCCGCGATCCTGGACGTAAAAGGCCCGCCGGACGGCGGGGATCATCCGCCGCCCGGCAGGCGCAAGGTTCGTGCTTGGTGCGGGTTACTGCTCGTCGGGAAGCCGCGGGAGCAGGTCTTCGGCCAGCTGCGCCATCACCCTCTGGTACACCATGCGGGCCCGCAGGTCCGGCAGCTCCAGCCGCTCCACGTACAGCGCCACCGCGCGGGTGGGGTCCGCGTGCTGGTGCTCGTGCATCACGTTGACGAACTGCAGCGCGTACTCCATGTGCCCCTCCACCAGCGCCTCCTCGGCGCGGGCGGCGGCCAGCTCCAGCCACAGCTCCTCTTCCTCGCTGCGCTTCTGGTGGCGGCGGATGTAGCGCAGCACCCCCAGCGGCGTGGCGTAGCGCCAGTCCCATCCCCAGCCGCGGGTGCCCTCGCGCGCCAGGTCCTCCTGCACCTCGCGCTCGTCCATCAGCGCCACCGCACGGGTGCCGATGGCCTCGCGCTCCTCGCCGTCCAGCTCCATCGACTCCAGGTAGCGGTCGATGGCGTCGTCGAAGGGCATGCGCGGCGCCAGGATGCTCACCAGGTCCAGCGCCAGGTTGGCGTGCACGTCGATCATCGCCTCGCGCGCCAGCGCCTCGGCGCGCTCCAGCTTGCGATTCAGCTCCGGCGGCATGCGCTGGAGCAACTGCGACACGGGGGATGCCATGGGGATGCAGTCCGGACGAAGGGGAGAGGGCGGTGGCCGGGGCGTCAGAAGCCCCGGCTGTTCCAGTAGACCGCGACCAGCACGATCCCGAACACAATGCGGTACCAGGCGAACGGGCGAAAGGTGTTCTTCGACACGTACGCGATCAGCGTGCGGATCACCACCAGCGCCGAGACGAACGCCACCACGAAGCCGATGGCGAACACGGGGATGTCGGCCGGCGTGGCCACCTCGGCGATGTCGCCCATCTTGATGACGGACGCCCCCAGCATGGCCGGCACCGCCAGAAAGAAGGAGAATTCCGTGGCCGCCGTGCGCGAAAGCCCCAGCGTGAGCCCGCCCATGATGGTGGCGCCGGAGCGCGACAGCCCGGGCCAGACGATAGCCAGCACCTGGAACAGCCCCACGCCCAGCGCCTTGCCCAGCGGAATGTGGTCCACCGACTCCACGGTGGGACGCTTGAAGTAGCGCTCGATGAGCAGGATGGCGATTCCGCCCACCACCAGCGCCAGCGCCACGGGAAAGGGCTTGAACAGCCGCGCCTCGATCCAGTCCTCCGTCGGCAGGCCCACGACGACGGCGGGGATGGTGGCGACCACAAGGTTGATGATGAGCCGCTTGCTCTCGGGGTTGGTGCGCCAGGTGCGCAGCACGTCCCAGAACTTCAGGCGGTACATCCACACCACGGCCAGGATGGCGCCCAGCTGGATGAAGATGATGAACGCGTTTTCCTTCTTGCCGGTAAAGTTCAGCCAGTCCTGCGTAAGGATCAGGTGCCCGGTGGACGACACGGGGATGAACTCCGTGATCCCCTCCACCAGTCCCAGCACCGCCGCCTTCACCCAAAGGATCGGATCCATCTCCCCTCGTTCCTCGTCGTCCCTGCGTGCTGGACTGGTTGATTTCGTTCAAACTGGCGTCCGCGGGAGCCCTCACCCGCTCGCCCGGGCTCGCACCCTCTCCCGCAAGCGGGAGAGGGTATAAACGTCGCACCGGGCCGCGGTGCCCCTCCCCCGGCCCCTCCCCGTTCGTTCCTCACGGAGAGGGGAGAATTCGATCCCGTTTCCGAAGGTGCGTTGCACCTCCCTCCCCCACGCAGTTTGTGGGGGAGGGCCGGGGAGGGGGGCGCCCGCCGCTCGCCCCGAATCATCCCCCTGCCTCGAATCCGTACCCTCGTACCCCCTACCTTCGTACCCCT
>DASQBH010000326.1:0-5637 GCA_035635315.1 Longimicrobium sp. | reverse complement strand
GCCCGACGTGGCGCCGCAGATGGCGGCGACAGGAACGCCGGCAGCCAGGAACTCGCGCGCCTTTTCCACTGCCTCGGGCACCCCGTCCGCATCCCACGCGCCACCGCCGGGGATGATCAGCATCGCGCTGTCGGCGGGACTCAGGTCCGAGGCCGCCATGTCCGGCACGATCTTCATCCCGCCCATCGTGGTGACGGTGCCGGTCCCGATGCCGACCGTCCGCACCTGATAACGTCCCGGCTGCGACTGGTACTCGGGGTTGTTGATGCCGGCGACGGCGTATCCCGGCTCCCAGTCCGCCAGCGTGTCGTACACGAACAGGTGCACGGTCTGCGGCTGCATCGTCATCCTCTGGAACGGTCCGGTGCGATGGATGTGGCTACTGCGCTGCGCCGGTCGATGGATCCGCTTCTACCCGTTCTTCCGGAGCCGCGGCTTTGGGAGGATTGGCATCCTCACGCACCGCGGCGTCCTCGGCTTCGTCGAGGTCGCGGATGACGGGGAGGGGGAAGTGGATGTGCTGCACGTGATGCCCGCGGGTGATGCGGAACATGGCAGGGTGGGGCTGGAGGGGGAGGTGACCCGCTGATGGTAATCTGCAATCAGACGCCCCAACCGTCCACCCCGTCACGCAGCGAAAGCAGAACGCGGAACGGGCGCCCCCCGTGGAGCGCCCGTTCGTCGTGCCGGCGAGGCGTGGATCAGCGGCCGTATCCGCCGTCGTACCGGGTGCCGCGGGGGCGGAAGCCGCGGTCGTAGTCCATGGAGAAGCCGCGGTATTCGCCGCCGTAGCCGCGGGGGCGCTGGCCGGCGGCGTAGCCCATGCCGCCGCGCATCCCCAGGTCGCGCTCGTAGCCGCCAGTGCGGTAGCCGCTGGTGCCGGGGCGACGGTTGACGAAGAACTCGTCGCGGTCGTATCCGCCGCGGCCGGTCTGGTAGTCGCCGCCGTAGCCGCGCCCCCGCCCCGCGCGCCCGAACTGCGCCATGCCGTAGCCCCGGTCGTATCCCGCGCGCTCCCGCTGCCGCAGGCCGTACTCGGCGTCGTACGCCATCTCGGGCGAAAGGTAGTAGCCCTCGGCGCCGGGGCCGGACGCGTCCATGGGGCGGCGGTGGCGCGGACGGTCGTCGCCCCCACCCGCCATGCGCTCGAACATCCCCCGCACCCGGCCCATGAAGTCGCGCTCGTAGCGTGCCATCGTCGTCTCTCCCTCGCGTCGTCACACCCGGCCCCGGGGACCGTCCCCGGAGCGTTCACCGGGCCGGGCACAGTCGCAAGTCGCGGACCCCGCGCGCGCTCAGCCGGCGCCGCACCCCGCCGCCGCCTTGCGTACGCGCGCAGCCATGGCCCCGCACCCGATCCACGAGGGGCTGCGGGTGATGGTGATGCTGAGGGTGGCGGCGTTGGCGTCCCACGCGAAGTCCGCATCGGCGATCTTGTGGTGCACGGAGCCGCGCTCCCCCGGCGGCACCGTCATCCCCGCCGATGCGGCCCGCTTTCGCACGCACTCCCACACCTCCGCCGTCACGCCCGTGAGCGTGAACGTGGCGCACGCCATCGCATCCTCCCCATCCGCGTTTCGTGACTTCCGGAGCCGGAGCGGAGGCGCAAGGCGGGTGCCGTCTGATGGTTTATCGACAGAAAACAGCTTTGGCCTCACACAGAGTCAGCAGAGTTAGCAGAGTTTTCTCGTGCCGCCCACGTGCTTTATCCCTCATCCCCCTTCTTTGGGGATGTGTGTGTGAAGCACGAGGTCCGTTCGCACCACCACAGCCTGTACTCTGCTAACTCTGCTGACTCTGCGTGAGGACCAATCTTTTCAGTCCTGCGAGAGGATGAGGGCGGTGTAGGGGCCAAGGCCCACGCCGATGCTGAAGGGCATGCCGTCCCACGGAATGTCCTCCGCCTCGGCGTGCCAGGAGTGATGGCTGCCAAAGTCCGGCGAGTAGCCGTTCCAGTCGCCGTTGAAGCGCACCTTCCACTCGCCGTCGCGCGGCACGCCCACACGGTATTCGTCGTGCGCGCGGTTGGCGAAGTTGGCGATCACGATCACGTCGTCGCCCGGGCCGCCATCGCGCCAGCGGTGGAACGCGACCACCTTGTCGGCGTCGTTCACGTGGTGCACCTGCACGTGCGGCCCGCGCAGCCCGGCCGTGGTGCCCCACGCGTTGCGCCGCAGGTGCACCAGGTCGCGGTACATGTGGTGGATGCCGGCAAAGCGCTCCAGCTTGGTCCAGTCCAGCGGATCGGTGTCCACGAACCAGCCGTCTTCCAGGAACTCCTGCCCCTGAAAGATCATGGGGATTCCCGGCGCCGTGAACACCAGCGCGCCGCCCAGCGTGGAGCGCTTCTGCGACTCCCACGAGGCGGCGTTCTGCGGGTTCACGTCGTGGGTCACGCGGGCGCGGCCGTTCATCACCTCGTCGTGCGACTCGGTGTAGATCACGCGCTTGTTGGGGTCGCCGTCGTACGAGAACCGGATGGCGTGCGCCACGGCGTGCATGTGCCGCGACGCGTCGTCGCGCGTGATGAGCGCCTCGCGCACGGGGTGGACGAACTGCGCGTCCCACTGGCTGTCGAAGCCGGCACCGCCGTCGTCCACGTCGCGGGTTACGGCGGCGTTGGTCTGCAGGTCTTCGGCGATCAGCAGCTTCCAGGGCTGGCGCGCGTCTACCTCGCGGCTCACCCAGCGCATCAGCTCCCATCCATCCGGAAGGTCGTCGCCCGAGTGGTTGCCGCCCCTGGCGTTGCGGATCTGCCCCGTGGCGTCCCAGCGCAGCCCGTCGAAGCGGAACTCCTCCAGCCAGAACAGCGCGTTGTCGCGGATGAACTGCCGCACCTCGCCGCGGCGGTAGTCCGGGCGCGTGTCGCCCCACGGCGTGGACGAGCGCCAGTCTTCGTAGAAGTAGATGCCGCCCTTGCCGTTTTCCGTCCACCCGTCGAACTGCCACAGGTCCAGATCGCTGGGTCCGAAGTGGTTGTAGACCACGTCCAGGATGACGGCAATCCCCCGCGCGTGCGCCTCCTTTACCAGTGTCTTGAGGCCGTTGGGCCCGCCGTACGCCTCTTCAACGGCGAAGATGTGGGCGGGGTTGTAGCCCAGCGAGTGGCTCATGGCGAACTCGCCCGTGGGCATGAGCTCGATGCAGTTGAACCCCAGCTCCTTTACGTAGTCCAGCCGCCGGATCACCCCTTCCAGGTTCCCCGGCTCCGCGCCCTCGACCAGATCGGTAAAGGTGCCTACGTGCAGTTCGTAGATCACCAGGTCGTCCCACTCGGGCGAGCGGTAATCGCTTTCGCCCCAGTCGAAGGCGGGGTCGGTGACCACGCACACGCCCACGGAGTGCGTCAGGTCGCGCGCGTACGGGTCGCGCCGCTCCAGCACCCGGCCGTCGGGGGTGCGGATGACGAACCTGTACGTGTCGCCCGCCTTCACCCCCGGCACGTCGACGGACCAGTAGCCGCTGTCGCCGTCCCGCGCCAGCGGATGCGCATCCGCCGACTCGCCGTTGAAGCTCCCCTTGACCGACACCGCCTCCGCCTTCGGCGCCCACACGCGGAAGGTGGTCCCCTCCGCGTGCAGCACCGCGCCCATCCCGCCGTACGGCGACGGAACGGGAGCGTTGGCGGATGCGGATTCGTCGGATTCGACCGCGGAGGCCCATGGGCCGATCGGTGGGATCGGCCCGTCGGGTGTGGCATGATCGGAGGGTTCGCCTGCTTCGGGATCCGGCTGGATGCTGTCGTTGTCGGAGGTGGTCATGATGGTGTTCAGCGCGTGCCAGGGTGCGGTTAGGTGATGGATAAACGACGGCGGGAGCGTGGACGATCACGTCTGCGCGGCGGAGAGTTCGCCGCAAGATTGGCACCGGGAGGGCGGATTGGGGGCGCTTCGGCGGGTCTCGTGATCCGCCCCCTCCGGGCGGGCCCTCGTCTGCGCCCGCGAGGGCCCTCACCCGCTCGCTCAGGCCCGCACCCTCTCCCGCAAGCGGGAGAGGGTATAAACTTCGCACCGGATCGCGGGGCGTCTGTTGAAGCCCCGCGCAGTTTGCGGGGCTTTCCGCTTTTCCAGCCGCGGGTTCACCCGCCCGGGGCAGAAGCCGGCTCGTCGCGCCCCAGCGCATCCAGCAGCTTGCCGTGGATGCCGCCGAAGCCGCCGTTGCTCATCACCAGAACCACCTCGCCGCCCTTGAGCTCCGGCGTAAGGCGCGCGACGATCTCGTCCGGGTCGGGGATGAAGTCGGCGGGCTTGCCGGCGGCGCGCCAGGCGTCCACCAGCTCCAGCGGGTTCATCGCCGTGTCGGCGGTGTAGCGCTCGGGATGGAAGAGGCCCGCCAGCACCACCCGCTCCGCGCTGGCGAACGCATCACGATACGCGTCCTGGAATTCGCGGCGCTGCGCCGTGTAGCTGCGCGGCTCGAATACGGCGACGACCGGCCGGCCGGGGTAGCGCTGGCGGATGGCCTCGATGGTCTCGCGCACGGCGGTGGGGTGATGCGCGAAGTCGTCGATCACCGTCACGCCGCGCACCTCGCCGCGCACCTCCATCCGCCGCTTTACGCTGGCGAAGGTGCGCAGCCCCTCGCGCACGCCCTCGCGATCCGCCCCGATGCTCTCCGCCGCGGCGATCACCGCCAGGCAGTTGCGCACGTTGAACGCGCCCGTCAGCGGCGTCTGCACCTCGCCCCACACCTCGCCGCCGTGCAGCACGGTGAACCGCGTCCCCTGCTCGCCGAACGAGACGTCGCGGGCGGTCCAGCGCGGGTGCTCGCCATCGCGAATGGAATCATCCCCATAACCGAACGATTCGATCGGCGCAAAGGCCTTCGGCGCCAGCTCGCGCACGATCGGCGAGTCCCACCCCGCCACCAGCGAGCCGTTGCGGGGCACCAGGTTGATGAAGCGCGCAAAGGCGAAGCGGTACGCCTCTTCGTCGCGGTAGATGTCGGCGTGGTCGAACTCGATGTTGTTGACGATGGCCGTGACGGGCAGGTAGTGCCACATCTTGGGCCCCTTGTCGAAGTACGCCGTATCGTACTCGTCGGCCTCGATGACGAAGTAGTCGCTCTCCGTAAGCCGGAAGCTGCTGCCGAAGTTCTCGGCGATCCCGCCGATGAGGAACGACGGGTTGAGCCCCGCGCTCTCCAGGATCCACGCCAGCAGCGAGGTGGTGGTCGTCTTGCCGTGCGTGCCGGCGACGGCCAGCACGTGGCGGCCGCGCAGCAGCTCGTCCTTGATGACCACGGCGGCGGCGGTGTAGTGCATCCGCCGCTCCAGCACCGCCTCCAGCTCCGCGTTGCCGCGCGAGATGGCGTTGCCCACGACCACGATGTCGGGGTTCACGTCCAGGTTGGCGGGCGCGTACCCTTCGGCGTAGTCGATGCCCAGGTTGCGCAGCTGGCTGGCCATGGGCTCGTAGACGTTCTCGTCGCTGCCGGTTACGCGGTGCCCGGCCGCGCGCAGCAGCCCCGCCAGCGACGCCATGGCCGTTCCGCCGATGCCGATAAGGTGGTAGTGGCGCGGATGTTCGGCGCGGACGGCATGGCTGCGGGCACTGGACGCGGACTGGGGCATTCCTGCACTCTCCTTGCGACGTGGGTCAGGCGCGCGGCGGAATGCCAGAGGCGTGCCGCGCCCCC
>DASQBH010000325.1:0-9291 GCA_035635315.1 Longimicrobium sp. | reverse complement strand
GGCCCCGATCCCCACACGCCGGTCAGAAAGTCGGCCGGCACGGTGTCGCCAGCCACCCACTCCACGCCGTCGTAGTGCAGGATCAGCCCGCCGTCGCCCACCGCCCACACGTCGTTCGGCCCGCTTCCCCACACGCCGTTCAGCGACTGGCATCCGCATCCCAGGCCGCTGTCCATCTCCTCCCACGCCGTGCCGTCCCAGTGGACGATGGTGCCAAAGGTGCCCACCGCGAACACGTCGCTGGCGGAGGAGCCCCACACGTCATACAGCTCGTCCTCGGTCACCGGCTCGTCCACCACCCACGCGCCCCCCGTGTAGCGCAGCAGCGCGCCGTACGAGCCCACGGCAAACAGCTGGCTGGTGGACGCGCCCCACAGGCCGTTGACGACCGTTTCCTCGTCCGCGTACGACGAGCGAAAGAGGAGCAGGCTCTGCTCGTGCGGAAGCTGCCCCTGCACGAAGACCTTGAAGTGGAAGGTCTCCACCTCCGGGTCCGCCTTGAAGCGCCACGTCTTCGCCTCCGACACGCCGCCCGTAAAGAGCAGGCCGCCGTAGGAAAACCAGGGCGTGGGCTCCGAGAGGAAGATGTCGTTGCCGTCCTCGTTGTCCACCGCCACGGAGCCCGTGCCCCCCGTGACGATGGGCTCGGTGTGGAAGAAGACGGTCAGGCCCGTGTCCGTGGAGTCGTCCGACGCGCCGAATGCCTGCGTCATCAGGTTCTCGACCGTCACGTCGATCTGAAAGATGCTGTCAAGCGTGCTGTAGCTGCCGCCGGTGGCCTCCAGCCGCACGTACACGTTCTGCCCGCCGATGATCAGGTTCGGGCGCGATTCCACGCCGCCCGGCGCGTCGGCGGCGCAGAAGACGCGGCCTCCGGCCATGCTGGCGGTGCAGCTGAGCCCGGCCTGGAACGCACCCGCCGGCGGCGCGGGCGCGGGGACGGACGACGGGGCGGTGGGAAGGTCGGTGCACGCGGCGGCGAGCAGCGCCAGCGCGGCGGGTACCGCGGCGAAGATCCTCATGGAGAACGCCTCGGCGGTGCAGGGGGCGCGCCGGGACCCGGAGCGGGCGGCGCACGAGGGGGGACCCGCCGGACGCGCGGGAGGGACGCGCGCGAGCTCCGGCCGCTCCGAAGCTAGGCGGCGTGCGCTCCGTGTACAAGAGCGCGGGCGGGACAATCCGCAAAACCACGCGGGGCCTTGGTCTTGCAGCGGCCCCGCGCCGCCCGTTTTTCCGGAAACCCCTTCACCGGAGACCATGCCCGCGTCCCACGACTCCACCCCCGCCGCGCCCCTGGCGCCCGGCCAGTTTTCCCCCGCGTACCTGGCGCAGCTGCTGGACGCGGTGGAGCAGGCCGTGATCGCCACCAGCGCAACGGGGGAGATCGTGTTCTGGAACCGGTGCGCCGAGCGGCTGTACGGCTGGCGCGCGGACGAGGTGCTGGGGCGCGACGTGGTGGAGGTGGTGCCGGCGGAGATGTCGCGCGAGCAGGCCGCCGAGCTCATGGAGCGGCTGCGCGCCGGCGAGCGCTGGGAGGGCGAGTTTGCCGTGCGCCGGCGCGACGGATCCCGCTTTCACGCCTGGGTGGCCGACGTTCCCGTGCTGGACGACGAGCGGCGCGTGGTGGGGATCGTGGGCGTGTCCACCGACCTTACCAGCCGCGTGGCCGCGCAGGAGGCGCTGGGCCGCGCCGAGGAGGAGGCCCGCCGCGAGCGCGAGCGGCTGTGGAGCGTGTTTCGGCACTCGCCCGCGGCGCTGGCGCTGGTGCGGGGGCCCCAGCACGTCTTTGAGCTGGCCAACGCCGCGTACGTGCGGCTGGTGCAGCGCGAGGTGGTGGGGCGGGCGCTGATGGACGCGTTTCCCGAGCTGGCGGGGCAGGGGATCGCGGAGCTGCTGGACGACGCCCTGCGCACCGGCCGCGCCCAGGTGGGAATCGAGCGCAAGGTGCGGCTGGCGGCGCGCGACGGCGAGATGGTGGACCGCGTGTTCGACTTCACCTTTCAGCCGCTCCCCGAGACCGACGGGAGCACCGGGCTCATCCTCATCCAGATCAGCGAGGTCACCGCCCAGGTGCACGCCCGCCACAGCGCCGAGCTGGCCCGCCGCGCGGCGGACGAGGCCAACCGCGCCAAGAGCCAGTTCCTGGCCAACATGAGCCACGAGCTGCGCACCCCCATCAACGCCATCACCGGCTACGCCGAGCTGCTGGAGCTGGGGATCGGGGGATCGCTCACGGCGCAGCAGCGGCACCAGGTGGAGCGCATCCGCTCCAGCAGCCAGCACCTTACGACGCTCGTCAACGAGGTGCTGGACCTGGCCAAGGTGGAGTCGGGGCAGATGACGGCCGAGCGCGAGCGCGTTCCCGTGGCCGAGGTGCTGGCCGACGCGCTCACCCTGGTGCAGCCGCAGGCCGCGCGGCGCGGGCTGCGCCTGTTCGACCAGACGGACGAGGCGCGCGACGCCGCGCTCGTGGGCGACCGCGACCGGGTGCGGCAGGTGCTGGCCAACCTCCTGTCCAACGGCGTCAAGTTCACCGCCCCCGGCGGCCGCGTGAGCGTGCGCGCCACCGTGACCGACGAGCCGGACCGCGACGCGCGGCTCCCCGGGCGCGGGCCCTGGGTGCGCATCGACGTGGAAGACACGGGGATAGGGATTCCGCCCGAGCGGCTGTCCACCATCTTCGACCCGTTCGTGCAGGTGGATGCCAGCTACACCCGGCAGGCGGGGGGCACGGGGCTGGGGCTCACCATCAGCCGGCGGCTGGCGCGGCTGATGGAGGGCGACCTGACCGTCCGCAGCACGCCGGCGCGCGGCTCGTGCTTCACCCTGTGGCTCCCCGCCGCGGCGGAGGCGGAGCCGGGGCAGGCGGAGCGCCGCTGGCCCCGCGCGCCGTACGAGCTTCCGGGGCTGGGCGAGGTGGGGCGCGCGCTCACGCGGGTGGCGGAGCCCATCGCCGTGGAGCTGGGCCGCCGCCTGGCCGGGGACCCCGCGCTCCCCAGCGCGCGCCGCATGGAGCCGGTGCAGCTGCAGGACCACACCACCACCTTTCTGGTGGAGATCGGCCTGGCGATGGTGGCGCTGGACGAGGCCGGCGGCGAGCCCGCTCTGATGCGTGACGGCACCGAGATCCAGCGGGTGATCAGCGAGCGGCACGGCGCCCAGCGCGCGCGCCTGCGGTGGAGCGAGGACGAGCTGCGCCGCGAGTTCCAGCTGCTGCACGAGGTGATGGTGCCGCTGGTGCGCGCCGAGGCCGGCGGGCGCGGCGACGTGCAGGTAGACGTGGCGCTTGGCGTTCTGGAGCGGCTGCTGCAGCAGGCGGAGATCGTCAGTTTGCGTGGGTACCGGCACGCGCTGCAGCGGGAGTGACGGTGAAGGGGTGATGTGGCGGGCTCCGAGGTCCGCCCCCTCCGCTCGCTCAGGCTCGCACCTCCCCCAAAACTGCTGGGGGAGGTTGGGGTTGCCGCGGGTTTCGAGGTGCTCCGACTTGCATCGAACTGCGCCCGACGCCGCCCCCTCTCCCCGCTGCGCGGGAGAAAGGGGAGAATTCGAGCGCGTTCCCGAAGGTGCGTCGCACCTCCCTCCCCCGCGCAGTTTGCGGGGGAGGGTCGGGGGAGGGGGGCGGCCCACCATCCCGCGCCCACCTGTCCAGAGCGCCCCACACCCTGGTGCGACGTTTATCCCCTCTCCCACGCAGTTTGTGGGAGAGGGCAGGCGAGGAACGAGCCGGGTGAGGGCCCGAGCGAGACCGGGCCCTCCGACGACTTCGCGAACCCGGCGTACGGTTATGCCCCCGATCCCCCGTCCAGCTCCCCCAGCACGCGGCGCAGGGCGGCGGCGACGGAGGCGACGTGGGGCTTCTGCAGCAGGGTGCCGTGGTTGCCGGTCACCTCGTGCACCCCGAACCCGCCATCCGCCAGCCGCCCCCAGAACCGAAGCGCCTCCTGCCCGTTGGCCAGGTACGCCGAGCCGCGCGTCTGGAAGTACATGATGCGCCCCGCAAAGGGCTGCGGCACCCAGTCCACCATGGCGTTGTGGTTGGCCATGCGCACCCGCGTGAGCGCCGCCACCTCCGGCAGCCGCGACTCCGGCAGCAGCCCGGGACCCAGCTTGCGCGCGGCGAACCGCAGCTGCGCCTCCGGCTCCATCCCCCGCAGCGCCTCGATGGTCACCGCCGCCGTGGCCCCCCAGCCGTACAGGTCCGTAAGGATGCGGCGCAGCACCGCCGCGTGGTCCAGCGGAAAGCGCGCGTCGTCGCGGGACTCCGGGCGGCCGGTGTCCAGCAGCGCCAGCAGTTCCACCTGCTCGCCCGCGGCGTACAGCTGGCGCGCCATCTCGAACGCCGCGATCCCCCCGTACGACCATCCGCCCAGCCGGTACGGACCCAGCGGCTGCGCGCGCCGCAGCCCCTCCACGTAGTACGCGGCCATTGCCTCCACCCCCTGCAGCGGCGGCAGCCCGTCGTCCAGCCCCTGCGCCTGGAACGCGTACAGCGGCTGGTCCGGCGCCAGCAGCGGGGCCAGCGGGGCGTAGCAGGCCACGTGGCCGCCCCCCGCGTGCACCAGGTACAGCGGCCGCGCCGTCCCCTCCGGCTGCAGCGCGACGACGGGGAGCCGCACCGCGGGGCGGCGGTCCGCGACGGCGCGCGCCATCTGCTCCACCGTGGGCCCCTGCAGCAGCGCCGCGACCGGCACCGTCTCGCCCGTGGCCTGGCGGACGCGCGCCAGCAGCCGCAGCGCCACCAGCGAGTTGCCGCCCAGCAGAAAGAAGTCGTCGCGCACGCCCACGCGGCCGATGCCCAGGATTTCGCTCCAGATCCCCGCGATCGTCTCCTCTACCGGCGTCCGCGGCGCCACGTACGCGTCCCCCGCGTCCGCGGAAGGCGGCGCGGTGAGGGCGCGGCGGTCCAGCTTGCTGGCGGCCGTCCGCGGCAGCGCATCCACGGCGGCGAAGCGCGTGGGGACCATCGCCTCCGGCAGGCGCTCGCGCAGAAAGGCGCGCAGTTCGGGGGATGGGGGCGGATGATGCCCATCCTCCGCCACCACCCAGGCGGCGAGCGCGTCGCCGTGCACGCCCACCGCGGCTTCGCGGATGGCGGGATGCGCGCGCAGGGCGGCCTCCACCTCGCCGGGCTCCGTGCGGACGCCGCGCACCTTGACCTGCGCGTCCGCGCGGCCCAGGAACTCCAGCGCGCCGTCGGGGCGGACGCGGGCGCGGTCCAGCGTGCGGTACATCCGCGCCCCCGGCTCGCCCAGCGGATCGGGGACGAAGCGCTGCGCCGTGAGCCCCGGCCGCCCGGCGTATCCGCGCGCCAGCACCGAACCCGCCAGCCACAGCTCGCCCGGCTCGCCGATGCCGCAGGGGCGCATCCGCCGGTCCAGCACGTACGCCCGCCCGCCGTCCACCGGCCCGCCGATGCCGATCCGCTCCGCGCCGTGGGGCACCTCCTGCCAGGTGGCGAAGACGGTCGCTTCCGTGGGTCCGTAGATGTTGATGATGCGCAGTCCCGGGTGCCGCGCCTGGATCTCGCGCGCCAGGGCGGGGGAGAGCGCCTCGCCGCCGATCAGCAGCGTGCGCAGCCCGGGCGGCATGGCGTCCGCCGCCAGCCGCTCGGCCGCGACGGTGGGCACCAGGAACGCGCTGCGGATGGGGCGCGACGGCGGCGGATTGGTGAGCGGATCATCCACCAGCACGATCGCCCCGCCCCAGCTGAGCGGGCCGAAGACGTCCAGCACCGAGATGTCGAACCCCACGGTGCTGCACGCCAGCCACGACGCGCGCTCCGCGGCCCCGAGCAGCGCGCGCACCGTCTGCATCAGCGCGAACACGCTGGCGTGCGTCACCTCCACGCCCTTGGGCCCGCCCGTGGAACCGGAGGTGAACATCACGTAGGCCAGGTTCCGCGGATCGACCTCCACCGCCGGCGAGTGCGTGGTGCCGGGGAGGCTGGGGAGGGCGTCGATGGCGATCTCCTCCACGCCCGCCTCCCCCAGCCGGCCCGCGTGCGCGCGGTCGACCAGGACGGCGCGGGCGCCGGACGCGCGCACCATGGCAGCCAGCCGCGCGGGCGGGTTGCGGGGGTCCAGCGGGACGTACGCGGCGCCCGTCTTCATCACCCCCAGCAGCGCCGCGATCAGCGCCGGCGTCCGCTCCATCAGCACGCCAACCCGCACCTCCGCGCCGATCCCCCGCGCGATCAGGTGGTGGGCGATGCGGTTCGCGCGTCGCTCCAGCGCCGCGTACGACACCTCCTGGTCCGCCCACGCCACCGCCGGCGCGTCCGGCGTCGCGGCCGCCTGCGCCTCGATCAGGCGGTGGATGCACCCGTCGGCGCGCACCTCCGCGCCGCGGCTCCAGGCCGCCAGCGTCCGCCGTTCGTCATCGGAGACCAGGGGAAGGTCGATGACGGGCGCGGCCGGATGGTCCACGAACCCGGCGAGGACGGCGGTGAACCGACCCGCCAGCCGCTGGATCGTGGACGCGTCGAACAGGGCGGTGGGGTAGTGCAGCTCGCCGCGGATGCCGCCGCGGCCATCCACCAGGTTCACCATCAGGTCGAACGGCGCCGCGCCCGTGTCCACCGGCAGCCGCGCGGCGGTGATGCCGGGGAGCGCCACCCCGTCCTCCTCCCCCGGGTCCAGCGAGGCGATCACCTGCACCAGCGGCGGCCGGCCGGCGTCGCGCCGCACCTCCGCCGCGTCCACGATGCGGTCGAAGGGGACGCCCGCGTGGTCCTGCGCCTCCGCCACCGTCCGCCGCGCCTGGGCGATCAGCGAGCGCGCGGACGCGTCCGCATCCACCCGCATCCGCAGCGGCACGGTGTTGACGAAGAAGCCGACCGCCGCCTCCGCGCCGGGCCCCTCGCGGTTCGCCACCGCCGAGCCGATCAGCAGGTCGTCCTCCCCCGTGGCGCGGTGCAGGAGAACGGAGAGCGCGGCCAGCAGCACGGAGAACACGCTGGCCTGCGCCCCCGCCGCCAGCGCGCGCACCCGCTCCGACAGCCCCGCGCCGATCGCGAACGCCACGCGGCTGCCGGCGAACGACTGCGCCGCGGGACGGGGCCGGTCCGCGGGCAGCTCCAGCACGTGCGGCGCGCCGGCCAGCGCAGCGCGCCACCAGTCCAGCGCCGCCGCATCGATCTCGCGCCCCCGCTGCCAGGCGGCGAAGTCCGGCAGCTGCAGCGGCGGATCGGCGAGCCGCGCTTCCCGCCCCTCGGTCTGCGCCGCGTAGAGGGCGGAAATCTCCCGTAGCACCACCGGCGTCGATGTGCCGTCGCCGGCGATGTGGTGCGTCGCCAGCGCCAGCACGTGCTCGTCGTCGGTGATGCGCAGCAGCAGCGCGCGGAACGGCGGCTCGCGCGTCAGGTCGAACCCGCGCGCGAAGAAGTCGGTCAGCCGCTCATCGGCATCCCCCGGCCGGATCCGCAGGTCCTCCGTGACGATCGGCACGCGGTTCGCCGCACCGGCCTCCTGCACCGGCTCCCCGTCCACCTCGCGGAACGCCAGCCGCAGCGCCTCGTGCCGCTCCGTGACGCGCCGGAGGGCCCCCAGCAGCGCGCCGCGGTCCAGCGCGCCCGCCAGCCGCAGCGCGACGGGAATGGTGTACGCCCCGCCGCCCGGCGCCAGGCGGTGGATGAACCACAGCCGCCGCTGCTCCCACGACAGCGGCGCCGGGCCGATGACGCGCCGCGGAACGCCGTCCGGCGCGCGCACGCCGGCCACGCGCAGCCGCTCCAGCAGCGCGCGCTTGATCGGGGACAGCCCGGCGATGCGGTCCTGGATGTCCGACATCCGGCGGGGGATGGGAGGGGCGGGGGATGCGGGGTATGCGAGTACGGCGCTGGAGATATAGCGCATGGCGCGCGAATCTCCAACGCCGTTCACCCGCACGCGCTCGTCTGGGATGCGGGCGCGTACGCTCTGCCGTCCACCCGGACTACGGGCCCGTTTCCACCGTGATGGTGGCGGAGCCGGACTGGCTGCCGTTGGTCGCCGTGATGGTGGCCGTTCCGTCCGCGACCGCCGTGACCAGGCCGGTGCTGGAGTTCACGGTGGCGACACCGGTGTTGTTGCTGCTCCAGGCGAGCGTCTGGCTCGCCGGCCCGGCGGAGTCCGCGCGCGCCAGGTACGCGGTGCCGTCCAGATCCACCGTCTCGGTCGGCTCGAGGGTGGCGCTCGCCGGCGTGACTTCCACCCAGCCGTCCGGGTACTGCACCTGCGCCACCACGTAGACATAGAACGAGACGCTGGTGGCCCCGCCCGAGAAGTCGAACCGCCACCGCTTGGGATTCGACGTCTGGTTGGTGTGCAGCACCGTGTCGTACTGGAAGTACGGTTGCGGCGAGCTGACCAGGATGCCCACGCCCGACATCGAATCGACCGTCACGGTGCCCGTGGGCTGCGCGATCGGGTCTTCGGCAAACCAGACGCGGACGCCGTTCGCATCGAGGGTCACCCCGTCCTGGGTGCCCAGCGGCTGGCGCATCAGGTTCTTGACCGTGACGTCGAACTCCAGGCTGGTGGGCGTCGACGCGAAATTCGAGGCCGTGAGCGTGACGTACTTGCTCTGGCCGCCGGTGATCATCTGTCCGGCCGCGAACGCGCCGCCCGCACCCGGCTGCAGCGGCGCGCACTGCATGCTGATGGTCGAGGCGCTCAGCGTGCACTGCAGCACCGTCACTTTGTGGCCGCGTCGCTGGAACGGCTCCGGTCCGGGCACCAGCGGGCTCCCGGCGTCGCGGCACGATGCCACCAGGAGGAGAATGCCGACGAATAGCGCGCACGTACGATTTGGCATGGTTGCTCCCGGCGTTCGGGGTGACTGGAGATGGGGTGTTTGTCTGGATAGCGGCTTGAAATGGTTGCCGCGATGGGTGATCTGAGGGCGCTGCAGAAAAAAGAGCCGGCATTTGTCTGCTGCTGGTAATGTCGGTAGGGCCTGCGGGTAAGTCAAGAAAAATGTTGATTAGGAGCGATTTGATTCGGCCGGGCTATCCATTCCCCGTCTCCATCGGCCCACTACGGTGGAGCGGATGATACAGGGCGTCGGTCTCGCGGCCGGCGAGATCGCCTCCGGCGCGGTCCGTTGCGGGTGCCGGACTCCAGCAGGATTGGGGCGGATGGATTGCGCCGGCCGCGAACCGCTCTACGTTTCGGGTGATCGGACGCGGACCCTGGACGGGAGAAGGCGATGCGAGAGCTGCTCGGCTGGCTGGGTTACCTGCTGTTCATCGGGCTGGGCCTGTTCGGCACGGCGCTGGCGGTCGCGTGGCTGTGCGTGCTGGTGGACCGTGTC
>DASQBH010000324.1:0-3829 GCA_035635315.1 Longimicrobium sp. | reverse complement strand
CGTTTCGCTCCCCTAACTGGCCGATTACCATGTACGCGCCGCGCCCGAAACGCTCCGGGCGCGGCGCGGTCCCGTTCAGGCGAACGCGCCTGACATCGATCATCGTCATCCAGGGAAAAACCCATGTCGATCGCCGAGATGCTGCTTCCCGAGTGGGACGTGGAGATCGCCACCACACGGCGCGTGCTGGAGCGGGTGCCCAGCGACAAGGGCGAGTGGAAGCCGCATCCCAAGTCGTTTCCCATGGCGCACCTGGCGCAGCTGGTGTCGCGCATGCCGGGGTGGGCCACGATGATGATGAACACGCAGGAGCTGGACATCGCCCCCGAAGACGCGCCCGCGCAGCCGTACAGCATCGAAAAGACGGAGACGCTGCTGGCGGAGTTCGACCGCAACGCGGCGGAGGGGCGCGCCGCCATCGCCGCGACCAGCGACGCGGCCTTCGGCGAGCCGTGGACCATGAAGGCGCGCGGCCAGGCCGTGCAGACCGACAGCCGCTACCACATGCTGCGCACGGCCATGCTCAACCACCTGGTGCATCACCGCGCGCAGCTGGGCGTGTACCTGCGCCTGGTGGACGAGCCCGTGCCCTCGATGTACGGCCCCACCGCCGACGAGCGCTTCTGATCGGCCGCCGGACGGAGGCCGTCGCCGCCGTCCGCGGGCGCGTGGTACGCTCCCTGCCCCGCCGCGAACGGAAAACGCCCAGCGGAGGGGACGGGATGGCGCAGAGATGGCCGGAGGTGCTGTGGATCGTGCGGCACGGGCAGAGCGCGGGGAACGTGGCGTCCGACGCGGCGCACCAGGCGGGGCTGGCGATGATCGACATCAGCCAGCGCGACGTGGACGTGCCGCTGAGCGCGCTGGGAGAGGAGCAGGCCGCCGCCCTGGGCCGCTGGTTCGCCGCGCAGCCGGCGGACGAGCGGCCCACCGTCGTCCTCTCGTCGCCGTACCTGCGCGCGCTGCGGACGGCGGAGCTCATCCGCCAGGCGGGCGGGCTGGCGGATGAAAGCATCGACATCGAGGCCGACGAGCGGCTGCGCGAAAAGGAGTTCGGCATCCTGGACCGCCTTACCCGCCACGGCGTGGCCGAGCGCTTTCCCGAGCAGGCGGAGTTCCGGCGGCTGCTGGGCAAGTTCTACCACCGCCCGCCGGGGGGCGAAAGCTGGTGCGACGTGATCCTGCGGCTGCGCAGCGCGCTCGACACGCTCTCGCTGCACCACAGCGAGGACCGCGTGCTGATCGTCTGCCACCAGGTGGTGGTGCTCTGCCTGCGCTACCTGCTGGAGTGCATGTCCGAGGAGCAGATCCTGGCCATCGACGCGGAGGAAGAGGTGGCCAACTGCTCGGTGACGTCATACGTGTTCAACCCGGCGCTGGGGCCGCACGGCAAGATGGAGCTGGACCGGTACAACTTCGTCGCGCCGCTGCAGGCCGCCGGCGCGCCGGTCACGTCGAAGCCCGACAAGCCGGCGGGTGCCAGGTGAGCCGGCCGCCCCGGCTGACCCCCGCGCGCATCCGGTCCCTGCCCCTTCCCGCGCTGGACGACTCCGCCGACAAGGAGGCGCGCGGCCGCGTTCTGCTGGTGGGCGGATGCGCGGAGAACCCCGGCGGGCTGCTGCTGGCGGCGGAGTCCGCCTTGCGGGCGGGCGCCGGCAAGCTGCAGCTGGCCACTGCGGATTCCGTCGCGCCCGCCCTGGCCATCGCGGTGCCGGAGGCGCGCGTCTTTGCCGTTGCGGCATCCGGCACGGACCGCATCGACCCGCGGGCGGCAAAGCGGATCGCGGAGCTCGCCGAGGGCGTGGACGCGCTGCTCATCGGCCCGGGGCTGGTGGACGAGGACGCGGCGGGGCGGCTGACCCGCGGCGTGCTGAAGCGCATCCGCACGCCTTCCCTGGTGCTGGATGCCGGCGGGCTGGCCGCGCTGCGCGACGAGCCGCGCGCGCTGGCGCACCTGGACGGCCGCGCGGTGCTCACCCCTCACGCGGGCGAGATGGCGCAGCTGCTGAAGATGGAGCGCGACGCGGTGGAGGCGGATCCGGACGATGCCGCCCGGCGCGCGGCGGCCCGCTTTGGCGCGACGGTGGCGCTCAAGGGGCCGGAGACGGTGATCGCCGCGCCGGACGGCCGCATCTTTCGATACACGCGCGGCGGCGCCGGGCTGGGCACGTCCGGCTCCGGCGACGTGCTGGGCGGGATCGTCGCCGGGCTTCTGGCGCGCGGGGCGGACCCGCTGCGGGCTGCCGCGTGGGGCGTCTTTCTGCACGGCGAAGCCGGCAACGCGCTCGCCCTGCGCCACGGCACCGTGGGCCTGCTGGCGCGCGAGCTGTCGGCCGAGGTGCCGCGCATCCTCCACCGCACCCAGTCCACCCGCTCCTCCTCACCCTGACCCGCCGACCGATGGAGATCACCCGCACCCTCTACGCGGCGGACCGCGACGCGTGGCGCGCATGGCTGGCGGAGCACTACCGGACGGAGAAGGAGATCTGGCTGGTCTATCCCCGCAAGCACACCGGCAAGCCGCGCATCCCCTACGCCGACGCGGTGGAGGAGGCGCTGTGCTTCGGGTGGATCGACAGCACCCAGAAGACGCTGGACGACGACCACACCGCCCAGCGCTACACCCCGCGCCGGCCCGGGGTCGCGTACTCGCAGCCCAACCAGGAGCGGTTGCGCAGGATGATCGCGCAGGGCAAGGTGCTCCCCGAGGTGGTGGAGAGCATTGGAGACCTGCTGGACCGGCCGTTCGTCATCCCGGCCGACATCCTGCGCGCGCTCCAGGCCAGCGAGCGCGCGTGGGGAAATCTGCAGCGCTGGTCCGACTCTTATTTGCGCATCCGTGTGGCCTTTGTCGAGAGCGCCCGCGGCGATCCTGCGGAGTTCGGCAAGCGGCTGCGCAACCTGGTCGACAAGAGCGAAAAGGGAAAGCAGTACGGCTTTGGCGTGGAGCCGTACTACTGATACCGAATCCGCAAAAACAGTATGTGTGGACGGTCACTGTCATCCTGAGGAAGGCACCCACCCCGAACCGTCGGCAACTCACGGCAGCCCGTGCGCCGACCGAAGGATCTTTATCGGAAACGGGCAGGGTTTCTCACGCCAAAGCCAGTCGTAGCCGAGGGGGATGGTGCGCCCAGCGTAGAGATTCTTCGGTCGGCGCCAACCTTTCCAGCAGGACGGAGAGCTTGCGCGGCGCTCCCTCAGAATGACACCGTTTGCCGAATCCGTGTCCGTATCACCACTCTTTTTGCGGATTCGGCATGAGAGGGGTGAGGCGGAGACGTTGCAGGCCGCGGCCTGATTTCCGGGGGCTGGTCGATGGATGTTCTTCGTTCGGCGCTGGGAACCATCGTGGAAGGCCCGATCGTTCTCGTCGGCTTCGTGGCCCTTGTCGCCATCCTGCTGGCGGCCTTCGCGCGGGTACCCTGGCCGCTCGTCGGGCGACTCATCGTAGTGCTCGCGATAACGACGACCGCGGTTCTTCTGATGGAGCCGGCCGATCTCCAGACCCGTGCGGAAACGCCTCCCGGCACGCTCAGGCCACGCCTCGCCGGGACCGAGGGTGCAGACTCGGCGAAGGGCTCTGAGCCGGCGCCTCCCGCTCCAGCGGGACCCCAGCCCGCCGCAATCCGGCCCGTTTCAGCGAGAGCGCTGTCCCCGGAATCGCTTGTCGTGCGGGCACGCGACCGGCTTCGCATGGGGGCGCATGCCGAAGCGTTCCGGGACTTTGACGATGCGCAGAGCCGGTTTTCCGGGACCGGCGGGGCCGATGCCGGGCTCGTCCGGGAGGCGAAGAAAGCTTACGCGCGGGGTGAGTACCAGACGGCGG
>DASQBH010000323.1:0-4407 GCA_035635315.1 Longimicrobium sp. | reverse complement strand
GGAGGCATCCGCCCCGGCGGATGCGGGCGACAGACGGTCGGAAGGGGGCCACGCGGCCACACGGCTGCGCTCCAGGTAGCCGAACGCGGAATCCGGGCGGCCGCCGTCCAGCTCCAGGGCGATCATCGCGTCAAAGACGTTCTCCACCGTCTCGCCGTGCGTGGCGCGCACCTCTGCGGACGCGAACGTCTCCTGCTGCCGTTCGATGCGCGCCACCGCTTCGCGAAGGTAGCCGCGGGCCGCGGGAAGGTCCCCCAGGTCGCGGGCGGCCTGTGCGGTTTCGTACAACGCCCCGGGAAGGTGGATCTCGATGTTGACCTGCCGGTACGCCTGCACCACACCCGAGAGAATTCGGAGCGCGGCGCGGGGATCGTCCTGGCGAGTGATTCGGCCCAGCACCAGCGCCACGTCCGCCTGTACGCGGTCCCGCAGCTTTCCCGCGGGGATGCTGTCCGCCCACCGCCGGGCCTCCGCCAGGTCCGCCCGGGCGGCCGCCGTCCGCCGCGCCGCGTGCAGGTCCACCGCCCGCGCGCAAAGCGCCCACGCCAGCACCTCGTGCCGGCCCAGGTCGCGGGCGATCTCCAGCACCTCCCCTCGCACCGCGAGCGCGGCCAGGCCCAGCCCTTCCGCCTGGGCATACGCCGCGACCGTCCCCAGGTGGTTGTTCAGGAAGGTGGACCGGCGGTAAGGCGAAAGCAGCCGCAGCCCACGCAGGGCCTCCGCCCCACCGGTCACCGACTGGCCGGCAAGGCTGAGCCCTTCCGCCCGCAGGTAGGCGACGGCGGCCAGGTTGTCCGGCTCTTTTGCCGCGGTCAGAAACGGCACCGTCTCGCGGTAGTAGCGGTTGGCGATCTCGTAGTGTCCGCGCCGCACCCGCGTGACCCCCAGCCCCCACGGGCCCCGCGCCGCGAGCCCTTGCTGGGCCGGGCCCGCATCATCCACCGCCCGCCGGAACAGGGAGTCCGCCCGGTCGAAGCGCCCCTGGTTCAGCTCCGCGCCCGCCCGGTAGTACACAGCCCACCCGGCCACGGGCGAGCCTAGCGCGCGCAGCTCCCTCTCCGCCGCGAGCAGAGTATCCGCTGCCCGCTCGTGCGCCTGCTGCGTCCAGAGCTCCCGGCCAGCCCCATACAGCGCGTACGCGCGTGCCAGCCTCGCCAGCCGGGCGGGATGCGTCGTGGCCGCCTGGACGTGGCGCAGCGCCAGGGGAAGGGTCTGATCCCCCCGCAGCCGCTCGGCCGCGATCCCCAGGCGACGCGCCCGGGACAGGGCACGGGCCGCCCCGGCCGCATTCCCCGAGTCCACCGCGGCGCCCCACGCCGCCAGCAGCCGCAGCCCCAGCTCGCGGGCCTCGTGCGGAGCGCGCCGAACGCGCGCGTCCAACGCGGCCTCCGTGGCAGGGCCGGCCGGCATGGAATCCAGGATCGTCTGAAACGACGGGGTGTCGCCGTGCAGATCCAGCCGCCGCTCGTGGGCCTCGGCCTCCGCGCGCCACCGCCGGTCCCGCTCCACGCGACGATAGCGCGCCCACGCGAGGTCCGCGCTCTGGAGCAGGTACAGCCGCTGCAGGATGAGGGCGCGGTTGAAGAGGGCTGCCGGCAGGAGCGAGTCGCGCTCCACGGCGCGCTCCACCGCGTCCAGCGCCTGCAGCATGGGCCGGAGCTGCTGGTCCCGCTGGGCGATCTCCAGGTAGACCACGGCAAGGTCGTTCAGCAGCGCGGCGCTGTGCGGCGAGCGGGCACTGGCCCGTTCCAGACCGGCCGCGGCGCCGTCCAGCTGCGCCACCCCGCCCCCCTGCCAGCGCATGGCGACCAGCGCCTGCACGCGCAGCGCCTCCGGCGCAGGCTCCCGCTCTCCGCGCCGGGGTGCGCCGGCAAGCCGCGCGATGCGCTGAAAGCGGCGGGTGCCGGGCCGCGGCGGCTCTCCGCACGAGACGCGCGCCACCAGGGCCGCGCTGTCCACCAGCGTGCACGGCGCCCACGCGCGCTGCCCCGCCAGCCGGCCGGCCGTGAACCGGTCACGCAGCAGCGTCCGCACGGCGGCCTCGTTCGACGCGCCCTCGCGGGGCCCGGCTTCGCAGCCGCCAAGCGCCGCCAGCAGCGCAAGCACGCAGAGGCGCCCGGGACGCCGCGACGCGGTCCAGGGGTTCCGGGGTGCGGGGGGACGGGGGATGCTGGGCACTGCGGGGCGGGGGCGAACGGGTGGAGCGGGGAGGGCCAGAGCGGTGGGGCGTAGACAGCCGGAAGGCGCCGTCTGCCCCCGCAAAAAGTAGCACCGGGCGCACCGCGGCGTAAGCCCCGGCGCGCCCCAGTCAGGACGTCCGCGAGTGGATGCTACGCCGCGACCTCCACCTCGACGGCGTTGTCGTAGAAGGTGGCGCCGCCGCCCATGTCCGTCACCCGCTGCGAGGTGGTGTCGTTCACCGTCAGCCCGCCCTCGGAGCGCATGGCCCAGCGCACACCGTAGCTCACGGCCACGCCGGGCCGCACGTCTTCCGTCACCACGGCGCGGCCGAAGAAGTGGCCGCGGTCGTTCCAGCAGCGCACGCGATCGTCGGCCCGGATGCCGCGCACGGCGGCCTCGTTGGGGTGCAGCAGCAGCCGGGCGTCGCCCGCGGCGCGGGCCAGGGGCGGCACGTTGACGAAGGTGCTGTTCATGAACGGATGCTCCGGCGGCGACAGCAGCATCAGCGGATAGCGCGCGGCGTGGGCCGGGTCCGCGTCCGCGCTCTCCGCCGGCGGGATGTACGTCGGCAGCGGATCCAGCCCCAGCGACCCCAGCTCCGGCGCCACGATCTGGATCTTTCCCGTCGGCGTGTTGGGGTGCGGATCGGCGTAGGGGCGATAGTCGTCGGGCACGTTCAGCCGCACCCATCCGTCCTCCACCAGCCGCTCGAAGGTCACCCCTTCCAGCCACGGGTGCGACGATTCCAGCGCCTGCCGGATGAGGGTCACGTCGTCGTCCTGCAGCGCCGGATCATCCAGCCCCATCCGCGCCGCCAGCCGCCGGAAGATCTCCGTGTTGGGCAGCGACTCGCCCACGGGGGCGATGGACGGCCGGTTGAGCGTCAGGTACAGGTGCCCGTACGCGGTGTGGACGTCCCAGTGCTCCAGCTGCGTGGTCGCGGGGAGCACCCAGTCGGCGTAGCGCGCCGTGTCGGTAAGGAAGTGCTCCATCACCACGGTGAACAGGTCGTCGCGCAGCAGCCCCTGCCGCACCTGCCCCAGGTCCGGCGCCACGGCGGCCGGGTTGGAGTTGTAGACCACGAACGCCTTTACCGGCGGCCCGCCCACCCCCGCGTCGGGCCGGGTGAGCGCCTCGCCCAGGCGGATCATGTTGATGGTGCGCGTGCCGGCGGGGATCCAGTCCGGCCGCTGCAGCGCGCCGCCGTTGAGCTTGAAGACGCCGCTGGTGGAGAGCGTGGCGCCGCCGCCCAGCTCCCGCCACGCGCCGGTGACGGCGGGGAGGATGGAGATCGTCCGCACCGCCATCCCGCCGCCGTGGTGCCGCTGCAGCCCGTAGTTGAGCCGGATGAAGCTGGGCCGCGCCGTCGCGTACTCGCGCGCCAGCCGCTCGATGCGCTCCGCGGGGAGGCCGACGGTCTCCGCGGTCCTCGCCGGCGTCCACTCCGCCGCGCGCTCCCGCAGCGCCTCCCATCCCACCGTGTGCTCCCGCAGGTACGCCGCGTCCTCCAGCCCGTCGCGGAAGATGACGTGCATCAGCCCCAGCGCCAGCGCGGCGTCGGTGCCGGGGCGAATGGCCAGGTGCTCGTCGCACTGCGCGGCCGTGCGGGTGCGGATGGGGTCGATGGCGATGACGCGCGCGCCCCGCTCCCGCGCGCGGCGCAGCGCCGGCCACAGGTGCGGGTTGCTGGTGAGGGTGTTGGTGCCCCAGAGCAGGATGAAGCGCGCGTGCTCGGCCTCCACGGGCGTGGGGCCCATGCGGTCGCCGTACGTCACTCCCCACCCCACGCTCCCCGCCGTCGCGCAGATGGTGCGGTCCAGCAGGCTGGCGCCGATGCGGTGAAAGAAGCGGCGGTCCATCGACTCGTTCTGCACCTTGCCCAGCGTGCCGGAATACGAGTAGGGAAGGATGGACTGCGGCCCGTGCTCGCCGTGGCGGATCTCGTTCAGCCGCCGCGCGATGTCGTCCAGCGCCTCGTCCCACGTCGCCGGCTCGAAGCGCCCCTCGCCCTTGGCACCCACGCGGCGCAGCGGCACGGTAAGGCGGTCGGCGTGGTAGGTGCGCTCCACGTAGCGGTTCACCTTGGTGCACAGGAACCCCTGCGTCACCGGGTGGTCCGGGTCGCCCTGCACGCGCACCGCGCGGCCGTCGCGCACGTGCACCAGCATGGCGCACGTGTCCGGGCAGTCGTGCGGGCACGCCCCGCGCACGATGCCCGTCTGGATC
>DASQBH010000322.1:0-2395 GCA_035635315.1 Longimicrobium sp. | reverse complement strand
GACTCGGCCGCGCGGGTGTGGCGCGCGAAGTCGTAGATGGGCTTTTCGATGGGGCGGCCGGCGATCAGCTCGTGCAGGTGGTGCACGATCAGGTCGTTGTCCAGCGAGTCGGGGTGGTCGAAGTTGATCCCCGCGCGCTCCTCCAGCGACAGGTGCCCCAGTTCCTTGTAGTACGCGTCGTAGTCGATGAAGACGGCGCTGTCCAGGTGCAGCGAATCGAAGATGCGCCGTGCCACCGTGGTCTTGCCCGACCCCGTGCCCCCCGCGATGCCGATCAGGAACGGCTTCATCCTGGCCCCGTCATAGGTGATTGCCGCCGGCGCCCGTGCGTGCCCTCCGGCTGACTTGGGATACGCGTCCACGCGCCGTTCGGCAAGATGAACGGGTGAACGGGTGACGAGGGGGGATACGGAGCACCCCACGGGGCACCCCGGCACCCTGCTTTGATCCGGAGGAAACGCACCACAGGCTTTTGCGACGTTTATACCCTCTCCCGCTTGCGGGAGAGGGTGCGAGCCTAAGCGAGCGGGTGAGGGCCCCCGACGTACGCCTGAAAGTCGCGCAGAAAGTTCGCCACGAAGGTGCGCGTCTGCTCGTCCGCCAGGCGGCCGTCCTGGAACTTGGCCGGGGCCAGGCTCACCAGCACGCCGGGGTGCGGCATCACGCGGGCGAGGGTGGCGTACATGATCTCGCGCAGGTGGATCTGCGCGCGCGCCGTGCCCATGGCGCTGCCGCTGGCGCCCATGATGGCCACCGGCTTGCCCACGAACACGGACCTGTATCCCGGCCGCGACGCCCAGTCGATTGCGTTCTTCAGCACGCCGGGAACGCTGTAGTTGTACTCCGGCGTCACCATCAGCAGCGCGTCCGCCTCCGCGATGGCGCGCTTGAGGTCGGCGACGGGCTCGGGACGAAGCTCGTCGCTCTCCAGCCCGGAATCGTACATCGGCACCTCGTGCAGCCGGTCCCACGGCACGATCCGCATCCCCTCCGGCGCCAGCTCCACCGCCGCCTCCAGCAGCGCCCGGTTGAACGACCCGCGCCGGATGCTGCCGGCAATCCCCATCACACGCATCTGCATCCTTTTCCTGTTCCGGCCCGCCTACCACGCCTCGCCCTCGCATTCGGGGCACTGGATGGCGACGAAGCGCGCCCAGTCCACCAGCTCCGCGGGTGAGGGCAGATCGTGGGCCGCGCCCGCCACGTGCCGCATCCGCACCTCGCCCCACGGATCGGCGACGATGGCGGCGGCGCCCTCCATCCCCATGCGTGTCCACAGCTTGCGCTCTGCGTCGGCCAAGACGGGGAACGGCAGGCGGGCGCCCTCCGCGAACCGCATCGCATCCTCCACCCCGCCGGGGACGACAACCATCACGCGCCCGTCCCACTCCCGCAGCTCCGCGTCCGCCGCGGCCAGCGACTGCGCGAAGGTCCGGCACTCGGCGCAGTCGGCGGAGTGCACGGCCAGGATGATCGGCACGCCGCGGCCGCCGGGCGCCACCAGCGGCACGGGCGCGCCGCCGGGCGCGCGGGGAAGCCGCAGGTCCGGCAGGCGCTCCGTGGGCTTCGCGCGGATCTCGTCCATCGATCCTCCTTCTGGGGGGGGTGCCAAAGCCGGAAACCGAGAACGTGATTTCCTGAGGGAGCGCCACACAGAACCTGAACCATCACCACCGCTTGCGCGCGACCGAAGGATCTCCTCTCGGCGGCCTGGGGGCTGGATTCACGACGCCGATCCAGCCCCACGGTTCTGACGGCGAGATCCTTCGGTCGGCGCCACAGTCCCTCGTAACAAGCAGATTGTGGAGCGGCGCCTCCCTCAGGAAACCAGAGTTTGGCTTCGACAACACCTCCAACAGGACTCAAGACAACCTCGCCGTCCGCGGCGGATGCGCAAGGCGGCGGGGTTGCGCCGGGCGCTATCTTCGGGCGGTGCAGGTACACTCGGGCGAATGAGAGGGACGTGCCGGAACAGGACAGACGCGGACGCGCGGACGAGGTGGTGGGCGCCACGCCCGAGCTCTCGGGCGAGGTGGCGGGGATCCAGGCAGAGGACGACGAGCCGCGCGCGCCCGCACGCTTTCCGCTGGGGATGCGCTACATGGCGATGGGGGCGCTGTGCTTCAGCATCATGAGCCTGCTGGTGAAGTACGGCGGACAGCGGCTCCCCCCGCAGGAGATGGTGATGATCCGCGCCGTCATCACCTTCATCCTGAGCGCCTGGGCCGTCCGCCACGCCCGCGTAAGCCCGTGGGGCACGCCGGGAAAGCGAAAGCTGCTGATGGTGCGCGGCATCTTTGGCTTCACGGCGCTCTCCGCGTTCTACCACTCCATCGTCCACCTCCCTCTGGCCGACGCCACCGTCATCCAGTACACCAACCCCGTCTGGGCCGGC
>DASQBH010000321.1:0-4617 GCA_035635315.1 Longimicrobium sp. | reverse complement strand
GGCGCTGGCTGCGCGCCGGCCTGCGCGCCGCGGACGCCGTCGTCACCCCCACGGCCTACCAGGGCGCGCTGGCGATGCGGTACTACGGCGTGGAGATCACGCGCGTCATCTACAACGGCATCCGGTTCGATGACGAAGAGCCGCGGCCGCGGCAGGGTGGCATCGTGCTGAGCGTCGGGCGGCTGTGGGACCGCGGCAAGGGGGTGGACCTGCTGGACGAGGCCGCCGGCCTGCTGAGCGGCGAGGCGCCGGAGATCCACGTGATCGGCGAGACGGTGGCGCCGCACGGGGAGACGTTCAGCGTGCGCAACGTGGTGGCGCACGGGCGGGTGGAGCGCGCGCAGGTGGACGAATGGATGCGCCGCGCCTCCGTCTACGTGGCCCCCAGCCGGTACGAGCCGTTCGGCCTGGCGCCGCTGGAGGCGGCGCTGCACGGGTGCGCGCTGGTGCTCAGCGACATCGGCACCTTTCGCGAGCTGTGGGACGGCTGCGCGGAGTTCTTTCCCAGCGGCGACGCGCTGGCGCTGGCGCAGGCCATCCGCCGCGTCTGCAACGACGACGCGCGCCGTGAGCGCCTTGCCCGCGCCGCCGCCACCCGCGCTGCGCGGCGCTTTACGGCCAGGCGCATGGCATCCGAATACATCGACCTCTACCACCAGATGATCCGCACCCACGTGAAGGCCCCCCGCCGCGCAGAGGCCGTCGCATGATCGCGTTTCGTCAGGCGCCCGTGTCGTTCCATCCAGCGATCGCGTCGTTCCCTCCGGCGACCGTGTCGTTCCCTCCGGCGACCGTGTCGTGGCGGCTAAAGCCGCGGCTACAACAGCGGGAAGCCCCGCAAACTGCGCGGGGCTGTGGGGGCCGGTGCCGTGCGCTGAATCCGGCCTTGCGGCGCGCCTCTGTCATTCCGAGGGAGCGCCCCACCGCGCCGTCCCATACGCAATCGCCCGCGCGCGACCGAGGAATCTACTCGCTGCTGCTCGCGGCCCGTCGCCGCGCCGCGATCTCGCGGCCGCCGTCCGCGCAGGCGGACATGGCGTTTTCCCAGCCGCGAATTCATTCGCCGGGCGATGCGGCGCGCGCCGGCGCCGGTCGTCGTGCCGTGGTCTCGCGGCGTCCCAACCTCCCCCAGGGGTTTTTGGGGGAGGTCGCGAGGCGACGAGCGGGAGGGGGCGCGCGGCCGGCAGGATGCCGTTCGGCGTGCCGGATGGAAGGAGTCGCCCAATGAAGTTCGTCTTCTTCATCCACAGCGCCGTCAGCGACTGGAACCACGGCAACGCGCACTTCGTCCGCGGGCTGATGAGCGCGCTCACGCGGATGGGGCACGGCGTGGTGAGCTACGAGCCGCGCGGCGCCTGGTCCGTGGAGAACCTGCTGCGCGACCACGGCGTAGGCCCCATCGTCGACTTTGCCCGCGCGTATCCCGAGATCGACGTCCGCAGCTACGACCCGCAGTCGCCGTCGCTGAACGACGATCTGGCGCAGGCAGTGGCGGGCGCGGACGTGGTGCTGGTGCACGAGTGGAACGATCCGCACGTGGTGAACGCGCTGCCGCCGCTGGTGCGCGCGGCGGGCGGCATCCCGCTCTTTCACGACACACACCACCGCCCGTGGAGCGACCCGGAGTCCATCGCCCGCTTCCACCTGCAGGCGTACGACGGCGTGCTGGCGTTCGGCGACGTGCTGCGCGACGTGTACCGCGCGCGCTTCGGCGTGGAGCGCGCGTGGACGTTCCACGAGGCGGCGGACGTGGAGCGCTTCAAGCCGCTCGACCTGCCGAACTCCACCGACGTCATCTGGATCGGCAACTGGGGCGACGAGGAGCGCACGCAGGAGCTGCGCGACTACTGGCTGGGCGCCGCGCGGCGCTTTCCCGAGCTGTCGTTCGCGGCGCACGGCGTTCGCTATCCGGAGTACGCGCTGGCGGAGCTGGCGGAGGCGGGCGTGGAGTTCCGCGGCTGGGCCCCGTCCGTCCACGTTCCCGCCGCCTTCGCGCGCAGCCGCGTGACGCTGCACGTCCCGCGGCGGGCGTACGTGCAGGCGCTGCGGGGGATTCCGACCATCCGCGTCTTCGAGGCGCTGGCGTGCGGGATTCCGCTGGTCAGCGCGCCCTGGCTGGACTCCGAAAACCTTTTTCGCCCCGGCGACTACGTGTCGGTCGATTCGCCCCAGGCGATGTGGGAGGCGCTGCACCGCTTCGCCACGGACGACGACGCGCGGGCGGAGCAGGCGGCGCGCGGACTGGAAACCATCCTGGCGCGCCACACCTGCCGCCATCGCGCGGAACAGCTGCTCGGCATCATCCGGGAACTCGGCGGCGCCGGCGCGGCTGGAGCCCTCGGCGGAGGGAACAGGGAACTGGGAATGGGGAATAGCCTGCAACCGCAGGCGGATCCACTGGCTTCGGAGGCGGCATGCACCTGACGTTCTTTGGCTCGTCGCTGGTCTCGTCGTACTGGAACGGCGCGGCCACGTACTACCGCGGGCTCATCCGCGCGCTTCACGGCCTTGGCCACACCATCACCTTCTGCGAGCCCGACGCGTACGACCGGCAGCAGAACCGCGACCTGACTGAAGATCCGCACTACGCGCGCGTCATCGTCTACACGACGGAGGCGGAGCGCGACGCGCTGATCGAGCAGGCGTTCGCGGAGAGCGACTGGGTGATCAAGTGCAGCGGCGTCGGCCTGTGGGACGCGGAACTGGAGGAGGCGGTCGCCGAGCGCTCCGGCGGGCGGGCGATGACGGCGTTCCTGGACGTGGACGCGCCCGCCACGCTCGGCCGCATCGCCGCGGACCCGGCGGACCCGTTCCGGCTGCACATCCCGCGGTACGACCAGATCTTCACCTACGGCGGCGGTCCGCCGGTGTGCGAGGAGTACGAGCGGTGGGGCGCGAAGGGGTGCACGCCCATCTACAACGGGCTGGATCCGGACGAGCACCGGCCGATGGATGGCGTGCCCGTGGAGTACGACATCCTCTTCATGGGCAACCGCCTGCCGGACCGCGAGGCCCGGGTGGAGGAGTTCTTCTTCCGCGCCGCCACGCTCTGCCCCGAGCACCGGTTCCTGCTCGGTGGCGAGGGGTGGGGATGGAAGACGGACATGCCGGCGAACGTGACGTACCTGGGCCACGTGCCGACGGGGCGCCACAACGCGGTGAACGCGAGCGCGCGGCTGGTGCTCAACATCCACCGCGAGAGCATGGTTCAGAACGGGTGGAGCCCGGCCACGCGCATGTTCGAGGCGGCCGGCGCGGCCAGCTGCCAGGTGACGGACGCCTGGCAGGGGATCAAGGACTTCTTCGCCCCCGGCGAGGAGATCCTGGTCGCCGCGTCCGCCGAGGAGGTGGCGCAGCTGGTCCGTTCGGTGGATGACGAGCGCGCGCGGCGCATCGGCCGGGCGGGGCGGGCGCGGGCGCTGGCGGACCACACCTACACGCAGCGCGCGCGGCAGATGGACGCCATCCTGCGCGCCGCGCCCGTGGAGGCCGCATGAAGCTCGTCGTCTTCGGCCTCACCATCAGCAGCAGCTGGGGAAACGGGCACGCGACCACCTACCGCGCCCTGCTGCGCGCCTTTGCCGCGCGCGGGCACGAGATCGTGTTCTACGAGTGGGACGCGCCCTGGTACAGCGGCAACCGCGACCTCAAGAAGCCGGGCTACGTCACCCTCAAGCTGTACGACGACTGGGCGAGCGTCTCCGCGGACGCCATCGCGGAGGCCAAGGAGGCGGACGCCACGCTCGTGGGCTCGTACGTAAAGGACGGCCCGCGGGTGATCGACGACCTGGCCGCGGCGGGCGTGGATCCGCTCTTCTTCTACGACATCGACACGCCCGTCACCGTCGCCGCGCTGTGGAACGGCGGCGCGGAGTACCTGCGGCGCGACCAGGTGCCGCTGTTCACCCGCTACCTGTCGTTCACCGGCGGGCCGTTCCTGCACGAGGTGCTGGAGGGGGAGCTGGGCGCGCGCGAGGCCCGGCCGCTGTACTGCTCGGTGGATACGGATCGCTACCATCCCACGGAGGTCGATCCGCTGCTGGTGAGCGATCTTGCGTACATGGGGACGTACGCGCCGGACCGGCAGCCGGTGCTGGAGCGGTTGCTGATCGAGCCCGCGCGGCGGATGCCGGAGTGCCGGTTCTACGTGGCGGGCCCGCAGTACCCGGACGACATCCGCTGGCCGGACAACGTGCTCCACAACCCGCACCTGCCGCCGTCGCTGCACGCCGCCTTCTACAGCAGCGCCCGCTGGCAGCTGAACGCGACACGGGCAGACATGGTGCAGGCCGGCTGGTCGCCCAGCGTGCGCCTGTTCGAGGCCGCCGCCTGCGGGGCCGCGATGATCAGCGACCGCTGGCCCGGCATCGACCACTTCTTCACCCCCGGCCGCGAGATCCTGCTCCCCGCGAGCACGGAGGAGGTGATGGACGTCCTCCGCACCACGCACGACGACGACCGGCGGATGATCGGCCTGGCCGCGCGCGAGCGCATCCTGGCGGAGCACACCGCCGAGCATCGCGCGGAGGAGCTGGAGGCCCTGGTGGCATCCCCCGCCTCGGTCTGATCCCCCGCCCGGGAGACGGCTCCGGAAAAGACTCAGGGGTACAGAGGTAC
>DASQBH010000320.1:0-2007 GCA_035635315.1 Longimicrobium sp. | reverse complement strand
GATCCCAGCGAGCAGGTCGATGAGGGCGTCGAGCCGGGAGTCGCCTTGGCTGCGGTGCACAAGCGGCTTGACTCGCTCGAGTAGCCCCTCGCGCTCGTGTCCCTTGCGCCGCAGGAAGTCCACGCGTTGCTCCAGCGATGGAGGACTGAGGATCACGCGCTTGGCGAGCAGGCTCTTCTCCAAGTCAATCGACAGGTCGCCGAGGTGCTCGAAATACCGCCACATGAGCGACTGCCGCTCTGTCTCGGCTGCGAGCGGTTCGACGACCAGAGGCTGATGGCGTCGGCGCGGGACCACACCGGCGAAGGTGGCGCGCCGCGTTCTGATCACCCGGCGGTACGCGCAGTGCGCGAGTGCGGCCGCCTGCAACGACTCGGCGTCCTCGGCACACGCCTCTACAGCCGCGTGGTCGCGGTCAGCGAGCGCGCGCACCACGCGCTCGATTGCCCATCCCGGCCACGAGGCGAGATCCTCGTTCACCGTCAACTCCTCGGCCTCTCCTTCAGGGCTGCGGACCACCTCCCAGCGTGCCAGTGCGGTGCGCTCCGGCTCGAGCATGGCGAACAATTCCGCGTGCCGGCGCGGGTCCTGGAACGCAGGGGTTGCGGTCAGGACGAGTAGGTGCTCGAACTCCGGTGCGATGCGGACTATGCGGCTCTGCAGGTCGGAGCGGAGCTGGTGCATCTCGTCGACGACCAAGACGTCGTACTTCTCTGGATCGATGTCGGAGAGCGACCACTTGGGTGGAGTTGCCCGGATCTGCCCCTCCCAGGCGAGTCGGATGTACTGCAACTCACTGAACTCCGCTTCCTCGCCGAGCGGTGCGCTATGCGCCCGCGTGAGGATCTCGTCGCGCCACTGCCCCACCAACGTGTCGGGGACCACCACAAGGGCGGTGAGATCAGGACGTGTACAACGGAGCGCATTGAGCACCATCAGCGCCTGCACGGTCTTGCCGAGTCCCACTTCGTCGGCGAGCAGGTGCCGTACGCGGACATCCGTGAGGACCCGCTCCACGTTCGCCAATTGGTGGGTGTACGTCGCCGCCGCGACCCCGGTGGCCGCCATCAGCGGGCCACGCAGGCGCTCACATTCGCGGCGCACCGCCTGGACGGAGATGCAGAAGTCGACGTAGGGGTTCATGCTCCGTCTCGGGTCGACGTCACGAAGTCACGGCTCCGCAGTGCCATGTAGCGTGCGGCTCGGGCCACCGACCGGTCTATAACCAGCGTGTCCACCGCACCGCGCCAGTCGAGGTGGATCGCCCGCTCCGGGGCCAGCCACAGCAGCAGCGCCGCCTCCAGCACCGGCCGCGGAACCGCGCCGCCGACCAGGGCCGGCCGTGCGTGGCTGGCCCACCGGACGAACTCCTCGAGCGCCTGCTCTGGCGAGAGGAGCGTATAGTCCAGCCCGACCAGCAAATCCGCGGGAGCGGTGGGAAGGAGCAGTTCGGCGAGCGGGTGCAGTTCCGCCCGGCCCTTGGCCTCCTGCAGCCACTCGGCCCACGGGAGCGCCGGGCATGCGGCCGGATCGGAATGCTCCCCCTCCGGGGCGGGAGGGTTGCCGGGTGCGTGGATCGCCTCCATCGCGTGCCGGTACGCCTGGTTCAGCACCTCAATGTCGACCGTGCTCATGTCCATCGGCGGACCGATCCGCACCCATACCTCCGGTATCGCCCGCCGGATCTCCGACACTATTGCGCGGCCGAGGGCCGCGCCCTCCGCCGGCGAGAGGGAGACAGTTCCCCACGGCCGACGCCGCTCCAGACTGTGGGTGAGGCACTGCCATGGGTCGGAGGAGACATGCCGTAAGGTCGCCTCTCGCTTCGCCCATTCGGGTCCGCACGCCACTTCCACCGCCCATCCCTCGAGGAGTGTCGTGACCTGGCGGCGGCGCACTTCGGCAACGGAGGAGGCGCTCTCCGCCACCGCCCAGCGGAGGTACGCTTCGAGCAGCGGCTCCAAGCCAGGCTCGCCCAGTGCAACGGCGACCCGGCCGCGCCGCAGG
>DASQBH010000319.1:0-3010 GCA_035635315.1 Longimicrobium sp. | reverse complement strand
AGGCGGATCGAGGGGCGACCGGGAAGATATCGCGCCTCCGCACGCCGTGCATCCATGGATTCCGAATCCGCGAATACCGTATTGGTTTCCTGAGGGAGGCGCCGCGCTGAACCTGGCCTGATGATGGAGCATGGCGCCGACCGAAGGATCTCGCCGGCAGAACCCGGGGGCTGGCTTCATGCCGTAGAGCCGGCTTCGAGGAGGCCGAGAGGAGATCCTTCGGTCGCGCGCCATCTGAAGTGCGTTCCGCAGAGTCTCGCGCGGCGCTCCCTCAGGAAACCAGGCTTTCCGGGATTCTGTGCGAGACCTGAAAACGGAGCTGTCCTCACACGGAGTCAGCAGAGCCAGTCAGGACTTTCACCCTGCTGGCTCTGCTGACCTGTGTGATGCCAGACCTGTTTCCGGCTGATCAGAACAGCACGCGGTACACGAGGGCGATGTTGCGCCCGGGGTTGGGCGCCCACTCCTTGATGCGGCTGGTCGCCTCGCGGTGCAGCTCGTTGCCCAGGTTCTCGCCGCGCAGCGAGAGCGAGTGCACCAGCCCGCCGCGGGTGATGCGCACCCCCGCGTCCAGCCGGACGACCGTGTGCGCCGGCGTGGGGCTTTCGCCCGCCGCGCCCGTGCGGGTCTGGCGCACCTCGTGGTGCGCTTCGGCGCCCAGCGACCACCGCCCGTTGTCCCACCGCGCAAACCCGCCCACCCGCGGCGGCGGCATGAAGGAAAGCGGCGTGCCGTCCGCGTGGCGCGCGTGCAGCAGGTCGCCGGAGACCCCCAGCGCCAGGTCGCTGCGCGCCGCCCACTCCATGAACGCCTCCAGCCCCTGCAGCACCGCGTCGTCCTGCGTGTAGCGGTAGACGCTCACCGGGTGGCCGTCCAGAAACGTGTCCGGCTGCGCCAGCAGGTGCACGTAGTTCTCCACCCAGTTGCGGTAGGCGACGAACTGCCCGTTCCACCGGCCGTCGCGCACGCGCACCACGCCCTCCACGCTGGTCCCGCGCTCCGCCGCCAGCGTGGGCGTGCCGTACTCCACCGATCCCGTGCCGGCGTGCAGGGCGCCGGAGAACATCTCCTCCACCGTGGGCGCGCGGAACGAGCGCGCCACGCTGGCGCCCAGCGACACCGCGCGGGTAACGGGGACCCGCACCCCCGCCGAGCCCGAGACCGCGCGAAAGGTGCGGTCCACCCCCGGGCCGAACTTGCCGCTGTCGTGCGAGCGGATGCCGTAGTGGTCAAAGCGCGCGCCCAGCTGCAGCGCGGCGCCGCCGCCCACCGCCATCTCCTGGAACCCGAACACGCCCCACGCGCGCGAGTCCGCCGCCGGCGTAAGCGCCGCCGGGCCCGTGGACGCGTAGCGCTTCACCAGCCCCGACACCCCCCAGGCGCCCTCGGTGAACGGGCCGATCGCCCCCTGGCGCAGCAGCAGGTTGGCCGTGTGCGTGCGCAGCGCGAACGACATCTGCACGCTCCCCGCGTCGTCCAGCTCGTCGTGCGCGTAGTCCTGCGCCGTCGCCTCGGCGCGCAGGGACGAGAAGCGCGCGGACGGCAGCTCCGCCTGCCCGCGGAACGATCCCTCCAGGCGGTCGCCGCGCAGGCGCACGGGCGTGGTTCCCGGCGGCACGGGAAGGCCGTACGCGAACCGGTACGCGCGCAGCGAGCCTCCGGCCGCCACCCGCGGCCCCACGTAGCCCAGCCCCAGCGCGCCGTTCCAGTTGCGCGAGTCGGTGTTCCCCAGCCGGTCGCCCAGCGTGGGGTCGTCGCCGATGCGCACGTCGCCGGCGCGGCGCACCCCCGTGCGCAGGGTCACGCCCCACCGGTCGCCCAGCGGCGCGCTCATCCGCAGCGTGCCCCCGCCGCCGGGGAGCGCGCTCTCCGTCTGCGCCGCGGCCGCGCCTTCCAGGCCCCCCGGCACGCTGGTGGGGATGTCTCCGGAGATGACGTTCACCACGCCGCCCAGCGCGTTGTTGCCGTACAGCAGCGTCGCCGGGCCGCGGACGACCTCGATGCGCTGCGCCGCCAGGGGGTCGATGGTCACCGCGTGGTCCACCGCCGACCCCGCCAGGTCCGACGAGCGCTGGCCGTCCTGCAGGATGAGGATGCGATCCCCCGTGAGCCCGCGCATGATGGGCACGGCGGCCGCGGGTCCGTTGTAGCGCACGCGCACGCCCGGCTGCGAGGCCAGCGTCTGCGCCACCGTGCCCGCCAGGTTGCGCTCCAGCGTGCGCCCGGAAAGCTGGGTGGTGGCCTGCGCCACCGCCTGCGCGTCCGCGTCCGTGGGGTTGGCGGTGACCTGGATCTCCTCCAGCGAAAGCGGCGTGGCGACCAGCTCGAAGCGCACCGTGGCGCCCGGCCCCACCGCCACCTCGCGCACGGACGGCGCGTAGCCGATCACGCTGGCCTGCACCCGGTACGTCCCCGCGGGAATGCCGTTGAACGCGAACCGCCCCGCATCGTCTGCCCGCGCGCTGCGGGAGATGCGGGGGATGGTGATGGTGGCGCGCGGCAGCGGCCGTCCCTCCGCGTCCACCACGCTCCCCGCCAGCGACGGCGCCCCCTGCGCCGCCGAATCGTTCCCTGCAAAGACCGCGATGAGCGCGGCTGTCATCCAGACGAAAGTCCTGACCCTCATCTCCCCTCCTCACCAATGCGCAATCCATATTCAACTAACTCGCGAGCAGAGTTTAAACCCATCTAAATTTTAAGTCAAGGCTGTTGCTCCACCTGGAGAGGAACCTGGTCCGATTCCTCCGCCTCATACCAGAGCCGCAGATTCCCTGACGATTTCCTGAGGGAGGCGCCGCCTCACACCCTGCGTGTGCACAGGACTCTGGCGCCGACCGAAGGATCTTGCCGGCAGAACCGCGGGGCTGGATCTACGCTGTGAATCCAGTCCCGCGGCCGCCGAGAGGAGATCCTTCGGTCGCGCGCAAGTGACGGTGGAGGTTCAGGTTCCGTGTGGCGCTCCCTCAGGAAGTCACGCTTCGGTTCTGGGTTGGCAACACCCTCTCAGTCC
>DASQBH010000318.1:0-7294 GCA_035635315.1 Longimicrobium sp. | reverse complement strand
GATGTTCTGCGGCTGGTCGACGGGAAAGTCGTACGTGTCGATCTGCACGCCCGGCAGCTTGTTGAGCTCCTTGATGAGCGCCGTGACGCGCGGCTGCACGGCCGGCAGGATGCGCATGCCGCCCAGCTCCGCCGTCATGTTGCCGATCCCGGGCGCCGGGACGGAGAGCAGCCGCCCGCCGATGTGGTTGCCGGCCTCGAACACCGTCACGTTCTGGCGTCCGCCCTTCTTGAGCAGCCGCCAGCCGGAGTACACGCCCGACACGCCGCCGCCCACGATGGCGACGTCCAGCACCTCGTTGTCGTTGTCAGTCATCGATCGAAGTTCCTCTCGGGAGATGATGAGGGTGTGGATGCGAAACCGCTCGGCCCCGGTGCCCCGCGGACGGATGGACCCGCGGGCGCCGGGGCCTCCTTCTCAGAACGTCACCTGCTGGCGCGCGGCGGGGCTGCGCTCCTCGTCCGTGGCGTGGAACTCCTGGTAGAAGGCGTCCAGCGCGGGGGGCGCGGAAAGGTCCGCCGCGGGCGCGGCCTGCGCCTTTGCCTTGCCCAGCAGCTTCTTTCGCGACGGAGGCGTGGGAAGCGGGGGCGGATTGGGGTTGGTGCGCACGTCCAGCACGTACGACTTCTTGCTCCGCAGCACGAACTCCACGGCGTCGCGCACCGCGTCGTAGACCTCCGCCGGCGTGCGCACGATGCGGCCGTCTTCCACGCCGAACGCCCTGGCCAGCGCCACGAAGTCGATGTCCGGCTTCTGGATGGTGAGGTACTCCGGCGTCATGGTCACCGGGTGCCACCCGTAGTCCGGCGCGCTTCCGTAGGCGTTCACCACCTGCTGCAGGCCCGCCTGCAGCGTGTGGTACTCCTGGTTGTTCATGATGATGTACAGGATGGGCAAATCGCGGTGCCGCGCCGTCCACCACACCTGCGGATAGAAGAGCGACGACCCGTCACCCACCGCGTTCACCACCAGGTCGGCCCGGATGCCCTGCGATCCCTGCGGCTGCAGCTTGATGCCCAGCGACGCCGGCATGGACCATCCCAGCGATCCGCCTTCCACGCAGTAGTAGCTGGTGGGCGCCCCGCGCGTCCCCAGCGGAAGGAGCATCTGAAAGGCGGTGGAGTCGCTGACCGCCTCGTGCACGTAAACGAACCGCTTTTCCATCTTCCGCTCTTCGATCACCTGGCGCAGCGCGTCGGCCACCAGGGCGCCCAGGATCTCCTTCTGCTCCTTGGCGCCGGCGATGTACTTGGCCCACGACAGCGCGCGCTTCATGGCGGCCTTGCGCAGTGCGTCGTTGCGCCCCCTGGCGCCCTTGGGCCCGGCGCGCTTCACGGCCGCGTTCAGGGCGGGAAGGGTGGCCTTCACGTCCCCCAGCACGGCGCACTCGGCAAAGTAGTTCTTGCCCAGGTCCCACGTGTTGTCGGCCAGCGCCACCTGGCGCACCGTGGTGGGGATGAGCGGGCCGTCGGAGTACTTGAAGACGGCCAGCTGCGCCTGCGCCCCGAACCCGCACAGGAACGCCACGTCGTGCGGCTTCAGGCGGTTCTGGATGTCGGCCTGCCCGCCGGGAAGCTCGCCCTGCCAGTGGTAGTCGTCGTTGGGAAAGTTGGCCATGCTGCTGAAGCCCTCCAGGTACACCGGGGCGCCCAGCAGCTCCGCCAGCTCCTGCACCTCGGGCCACGCGTTTCCGTAGCCCACCGCGTCGCCCACGATGATCACCGGGTTCTTTGCCGCCGCCAGCGCCCGCGCGGCCTCGCCGACCGCCTCCGGGTCGCCCATGAAGCGCGGGGAGATGCGGGTGACGCCCGGCACGCGGTCGTCGGGGCCGATGCGGCGGATGGTGAAGTCCCACGGCAGGGAGATGAAGACGGGGCCACAGGGGGGCGCCATGGCCTCCTTGAAGGCGCGCTGCAGGACCAGCGGGATCTCTTCCCAGGCGCGCAGCTCGTGCGACCACTTGGTGTACTGGCTGGCGACCTCCACCAGGTTGGAGGCCAGCAGCGGCTCCTGGGTCACCAGCTCGTTCTGCTGCTGGCCGCAAAGGACCACCAGGGGAACGCGCGAGCGGCAGGCGTTGAACAGGTTGCCCAGGCAGTGGCCGATCCCCGGCGTAACGTGCACCTCCACCACGCCGGGCTTTCCCGTCATCCGCGCGTACCCCATGGCCGCGCCCAGCGCGATGTTCTCGTGCAGGCACTCGATGTAGGTGACGCCGTTCTTGGGGATCGAGCACCCGTCGATCATGGGGATCTCGTTGGTCCCCGGCACGCCGAACATGTATTCGATCTGCAGGTCGCGCAGGATGTCGAACAGGTAGTCGCGTGTCCAGCGCGTGGCTGGAGGGAGTGGTTGCGTGTCCGTCATCCAATGTCTCCGCGTAAGGATGGAAGGGGCGCCGGCTGCCGGTCCGCACCGTGTCGTGAGATGATGGTCCGCGTGCCCGGAACGGAGGAGACGTCGGCAATCGGAAGGCCCGGCCACGCGGGGCGGCGAAAGGCTGGCCGCGGCGTTTCCGTCCGCCGCCGCAACCGCATGCAGGGGAGGAAGATGCGGGGCGTCCGTGCGCGATTTCGCAAGATTGGATTCCGAGCCTCCTCCGGAGAGCACGGCGCCGCCTGCAACGCTTTGATGCAGCAGAACGAGACCGGCGTGCAACGAATCGTTGCGTGCGCGTCCATGATGGATTGGCGGTAACCGCGAATGATCGATCTCGTTGACTCCGGATGGCTATGTAGTATTTTACAGATGTACTCATCACCCGGATGATGATGGCCGCTCGCATCAACCTCACCTACCCGGTCGCGCTCGTGCTGGCCGCGCTTGCGGCGGGGCACCGGTACGGGTTCGACATCATGGAAGCGACGGGGCTGCCCAGCGGCACCGTCTATCCGCTGCTGCGCCGCCTGGAGGCCGGCGAGTTCGTGGCGGCGGAGTGGGAGGGCGAGGAGCCGGCGCAGCAGCAGGGCCGTCCACAGCGCCGCTACTACGCCATCACCGACACGGGGCGCGAGTTGCTGGCCCGCGCCCGCGGCCGCTTCGCCACGGTGGATGCGGGGCTGCGCGCGGCGGTGTTCGGCCGGCCGGGCGAGGTGCCGGCGTGAGCGCGCCCGGCCCGGCTCGCCGCTTCGCGTGGCGCGCGATGGTCCGCGCCGCGTCGCTGCTGGTGCCGGCGGATTCGCGGCCGGAGTGGTGGCGGGAGTGGGATGCGGAGCTGCACCACGTCCACGCGCGGGGTGGACCGGTCCTGCGCACCGCGCTGGGCGCGTTCGCCGATGCGCTGGAGCTGGGCGTGGGGCCGCGCGCCTTTGCCGACGCCGCGCGGTTCGGCCAGGCGTCGCTCGCAGGCTCGCCGCTGCACGTGGCGGGCGCCGCCGTGGTGCTCGCGACCGGCATCTGCGCCGCGGGCGTCTGCCTGGCCCTCGCCTGGCAGGCGGCGACCGCGCGCGGCGAAGCAGGATCGGCGGTGCTGCTGGCGGTGGCCATCCCGCTGGTCCTCGCGCTGGTCGGCAGCGCCGGCGCCGCGGCGGCGAGCCTCATCCGCCACGCGATCACCCGCGCATCTTCCCTCCCCTGCACCGCCGACGAGGCGCGCGCCGCGGCGGCGGTGCTGTGCGCGGCGGCTGGCGCGGCCGGGCTCCTGCTGGCCGCCGCGGCAACGCTTCGCTTTCCCGGCGCGGCCGGATGGAGCCTGCTGGACGGCGCGGCGCGGATGGTGGGGCCTGTCCTCCTCTCGGGAGCGCTGACCGGCGCCGCACTCCGCCGCTGGGCCGCGCCTCCCATCGATCAACCCTGAGCCGGTGCTGCTGAATCTTGGAAAGCAGTGTGTCACCCTGAGGGAGCGCATGCTCGTAATCAGAAGTAACAAAATCACTTGCGCGCGACCGAAGGATCTTCTCTCGGCCACCGGGGGAAGGCCCCGCAGCAGGAATCCAGCCCCGCAGTTCTGCGGGCAAGATCCTTCGGTCGGCGCCAAAGCACATCGTACCAGCAAGTTATGGAGTGGCGCCTCCCTCAGGATGACACGCCTTTGATGAGGTTTGCCAACACCCTCTGAAGCCTTCCGCCGACGCACCGGGATCGTGATGCGCAGCTATGTAGACTTCTATAGCAGAATCGCCGCGGTGGCGGTGGCCGTGTGGGCATCCCCCGCGACGGCGCAGGAAGCCGGGCCGTCGCTGGAGGCGTTCATCGACTCGGTGGCGATGCTGGAGGTGCGGCAGTACGGGGTGCCCGGGATGGTGGTCGCGGTGGTGCGGGACGGACGCGTGGTGCACTGCAAGGGCTACGGCTATGCGGACCTGCGCACCCGCCGGCCGATGTCGCCGGACGGCTCGGTGCTGCGGGTGGGCTCCGTGGCCAAGCCGGTGACGGCGCTCGCCGCGCTGCAGCTGGCGGAGGCGGGGAGGATCGACCCGGGCGCGCGGGTGGATGCGTATCTGCCGGGGCTGCTGCGCGGCGAGCACGCGGAGGCGGTGCGCGTGCGCGACCTGTTCACGCACACCGCGGGGCTGGACGTGCGGCTGAACGGCACCACCACCACCGATCCGCGACGCCTCCTTTCCCTGGAAGACTACCTGCGGCGCGACCTGCCGCCCGTCGTTCATCCGCCGGGCGAGGTGATCCGCTACTCCAACCACGGCTACGTGGTGCTGGGCCGGCTGGTGGAGGCCGCGTCGGGGGAGGCGTTCGAGTCGTACATGGAGCGCCACCTGTTCGCGCCGCTGGGGATGCGCTCCAGCGGATTCCGCCTGGACGACGGGCTGGCCGGCCGCGCGGCGACCGGCTACGAGGCCAGCTGGCGCGGCCCTCAACCGGCCGCGGTGCTGCACACGCAGATCGCGCCGGCGGCGGGGCTGAACACCACCGCGGCGGACATGGCGCGGCTGATGGTGGCGCTGCTGGACAGCGGACGCGTCGCCGGCGGCGCGCCGCTGTTCGCGCCACGAACGGCGGCGCTCGCGCTGGGACGGCAGTGGGGGATGCACCCGGGGATGCCGGGGATGACCTACGGGATGTTCGAGACGCAGCGCCACGGGGTGCGCGGCGTGGGCCACAGCGGCGGCATCCGCGGGTTCATGAGCGGGATGTACCTGTGGCCGGACCGGCGGACGGGGATCTTCATCTCCAACAACGGCAACGACGGCGACGCGGTACAGGCCGTCTACGCCGAGTTCGTGGACCGCTACCTCGCGCGTCCGCAGGCGGATGCGCCCCCGCCGCCCCCGGGCGCGGAGGAGCGCGCGGCGCGGGTGGCGGGCGCGTACCGGCTGGCCAGCCTGGCCGTGCGCAACCTGGAGCGCGCCGGCGGGCTGCGGCGCGGGGCGCTGCGCGTACGCACCTGCCCCGGCGGCTGCATCCTGATGTTCGGCCTGCCGTATCGGGAGATCGCGCCGGGCGTCTATCGCTTGGAGAGCTTGGGCGAGGTGGTGGGGTTCAGCCGGGACGCGCGGGGAAAGACGTGGATGCTGACGAGCGACCCGTTCGGCGGAAACCGCGCGTGGGAGCGGATCGCCTGGTACCAGTCCCCCGCGCTCAGCCAGACGCTCGCGATCCTGTGCCTGATCGGCTTTCTCTCGCTTCCGTGGATGCGCCCGGCGACCCCGGCCGGCCTGCTCAAGCGGCAGCCCGCCACGCCGGCGATCAACCTCGCACGGCTGCACCGGGGCGCCGTGGCCGCGGGATACCTGCTCTTTCCCATCGCACTGAGCTTCGCCTTCCGGTCCGTGCACGCCACCGGCCTGCTCGCCGGCGTGCCGGTGGGTGTAAAGCTGGCCCTTGCGCTCCCCGTAGCCGCGACGGTGCTGGCCGCGGCGCTCCCCATCACCGGCTGGCGGCTGCGGCGTGCCGGCGCGCCCCGCGCGGAGCGGGTGCTGCACGCGGCGGTGATGGCGGTCGCGCTGGTATTCGCGCTGCTGCTGTGGTACTGGAACCTGCTCGGCTTCCGCTTCGGGTAACCGCGCGCTTCCGTGCGCTTCGGCAGATGCGGCGCGAGGGGCGGGCGCCCCCCTCCCCGGCCCTCCCCCACAAACCGCGTGGGGGAGGGAGGTGCGACGCACCTTCCGAAGCGCGATCGAATTCTCCCCTCTCCGTGAGGAACGAACGGGGAGGGGCCGGGGGAGGGGCACCCCGCGGACGCAGTTCGATGCCTGTCGCCGAGCCACACCCCCTGGACCCGCACGATCACACCATCACACCCTACGGCACCAGCACGATCTTCCCCACCTGCCCGCCGGCTTCCAGCCGCTCGTGCGCCAGGCGCGCGTCGTCCAGCGGGAGCACGGAGTCGATCACGGGCTTCAGGCGGCCGGCGAAGATGACGCGCAGCACGTCCTCGAACTCGCCGCGCGAGGCCATCGTGCTCCCGATCACCTGGATCTGCCGCCAGAAGACGGTGCGCACGTCCAGCTCGACCCTGGGCCCGGCGGTGCCGCCGTAGGTGACCAGGCGGCCGCCGTTCGCCAGCGCGCGCACGCTTCCCGTCCAGGTGGCGCCACCCACGTTCTCCACCACCACGTCCACGCCGCGCTTGCCGGTGTCCTTGTAGACCGCCTTGGACCAGTCCGTCTCGGCGCGGTCGTAGACGACGTCTGCGCCCAGCGCGCGGATGCGCTCCACCTTTTCCGCCCCGCTGGTGACGGCGAACACGCGCGCGCCCATCAGCCGGGCGATCTGCACCGCGGCCAGCGCCGTGCCGCCCGACGCGCCGATCACCAGCACGTCCTCCCCCGGCTTGAGCACCGCGCGGGTGACCAGCGCGCGCCACGCCGTCATGTACGAGATGGGGATGGCGGCGGCCTCCTCGAACGGCATCTCGTCGGGGATGCGGTAGACGTGGTCCGCGTCCGCCAGAACGAACTCCGCGAACCCGCCGTCGGTGTGCTCGCCCAGGATGCGAAAGCGCTCGCACATCGACTCCTCGCCGCGCGCGCACTGGGTGCAGCGCCCGCACCAGAGCGAGGGGTTGATGACCACGCGCTCGCCCACGCGCGCCTCGTCCACCCCCTCGCCCACCTCGGCGATCACGCCGGCGATGTCGGAGCCGCCGATGTGCGGCATCGTGGTCTCGATGGGGATGCCGCGGCGCACCCAAAGGTCCAGGTGGTTCATGGCGGACGCGCGCACCTGCACCAGCACCTGCCCGTCGCCCGGGTCGGGGCGCAGGACCTGCTCGATGCGGACGACCTCCGGGCCGCCGTGCTCGTGGAAGATGGCCGCGCGCATGGGCATGGGATTGGATTCGGTCGATGTGGATGACAGGGCTTCGGCGACGCACCTGAATGGGGTTCAGGGG
>DASQBH010000317.1:0-9870 GCA_035635315.1 Longimicrobium sp. | reverse complement strand
TCTGTGCCGGGCTGGCGGGGGTGGGGAACGAGGCGGAGCGCGTGGCGGTGGAGAGCGCGCTGGCGGCCGCGGAGGTGGCTGGTGCGGTGCGCATCGTCTCCGACGGCGAGATCGCGCTGCACGGGGCGTTCGGCGGCGGGGCGGGGGTGCTGCTGATCGCGGGGACGGGCTCCGTGGCCTACGGGCTGGGGCCGGACGGCACCCGCGGCCGCTGTGGCGGGTGGGGGATGATGGTAGGCGACGAGGGGAGCGGCTACGCCATCGGCCGCTCCGGGCTGGCGGCGGCGCTGCGTTCGGTGGACGGGCGCGAGGGCGAGACGCAGCTGCTGCCGGCCCTGCTAAAGGCGCTGTCGCTGGACGGGCCCACGGGAATGCCGCCCTGGGCCGGCCGCGCCTCCAAGAGCGACATCGCGGCCCTCGCGCGGCACGTGCTGGACGTGGCCGCCGCGGGCGACGGGCTGGCGCTGCGGGTGGTGGAGCACCATGCCCGCGAGCTGGCCAGCCACGTGATCGCGCTGGCGCACCGGCTGGGCCCCTGGCCGGGCGACGTGCCGGTGGTCTTTCACGGCGGCGTGCTGCGCTCCGGCCTGTACGCCACCATGGTGGACCGGCAGCTGGCCCAGAACGCCCACCGCTACCGCATTCAGCCCGCCCAGGCCGACGCCGTCCACGGCGCCCTCGCCTACGCCCGCGCCATGGTCGACGGCGAGGTACCTGCCGGGGCGTGAGGCACTTTAGCGCCGGTCGTAGTGCCAGCGCGCGAGAGCGAAAATGATGGCCGTACCACGGATCCGATAGACCATCCGGTGCTCGTCGGTGATTCGCCGGGACCAGGTGCCCGCCATGTCGTGCTGAAGTGGCTCCGGCTTGCCGATTCCACCGCCGAGGGGGTCCGCCACCACCTCCTCGATGATCCGCATGATTCGTAGCGCGGTGCGTGGATGGGTTTGGATCCAGAACGTGAGGTCGCGCCGGAACTCGCGAAGCAGAATCGCCTGCCGCTCTGAAGGGGAAACGGCAGGCGATTCATTCACGGGCCGGCGGCGGCGTCTAGCGGCGGTCATAGTCGAATGGCTGCCTTACGTGGTCCATTGGCATCGGATCGAGGCCCATTGCATCCATCTCAGCGATAACCTTCATCAGCCTCGCCTTCATCTCGGGGCACTGCTCGAACGCAATCGTCGCTCCGATCCGCTTTCTGCCGCGCCGCAGGCCTGCTCGCCACATGGGGCGGATGCGCTGGCGCTGGAGTTGAGTTGTCATCACTCACCACGAGTTTGGGTTCAGTGAATACGCCGGGTGACGCGAGGAGCATAGTCGAAGGGCTGCCGTACGCCTTCCATAGGCATCGGCTCGAATCCCGTCGCCAGCAGTTCCCGATCAATCCGTAAAACGTCATCCAGGTATTCGGGATACCTTGCGATGTACTCCGCCATCGTGTCGCGGATCTTGCCGCGCCGCAGGCCTGCTCTCCACGTCGGCTGTATACGCTGGCGCTGGATCTGTGTCGTCATCACTCGCCAGGGTTCGGATTCAACTGGATACGTCGCGTGGTCCGCGGGGCATAGTCGAACGGCTGCCGCACGCCTTGCAGCACCAGGGGCTCCACGCCCCAGGGACGCAGCTGCTCGTTTGCGTCGCGAAGGATCTCCAGCATAGCGGGGGAGCGCAGGAACGCGAGCGTCGCCTCGGGGCGGACGGTGCCGCGCCGCAGGTCGGCTCTCCACGTCGGTGTGATGCGCGGGCGCTGGATTCGTGTCGCCATGGGCCGCCGGGGTTTCGGGGTGCGCAGATGCACTCTACTATGCATCGCATGCGCCGAGGTCGTCAAGTCCGTCCAGAATCCGCCAGCCACGGTACACCCGCGGATTTCTGTGAGTCCAGATTCTACCTGCAAAAAACGCCGATGCCCCGTCTTCGACCGCTCCTTTCGATCGCGCTCTGCCTCGCTGTGGCGGCTTGTGGAGGAGGGCGTCCGCCCGCCGCGGCGCCCGCACCGGCGGATGCGCCGTACGACCTGCTGGTGCGCAACGGGATGATCGTCGACGGCACGGGGAGCCCGTGGTACCGCGGCGACGTGGCCATCCGCGGCGACCGCATCGCGGCGGTGGGGCTGCTGCGGGGGGCGCAGGCGCGCGACACCATCGACGCGACCAACCTGGTGGTCTCGCCGGGGTGGATCGACATGCTGGGGCACTCGGAGTACCCGCTGCTGCGGGACGGCCGCGCCATCAGCAAGATCACGCAGGGCATCACCAGCGAGATCACGGGCGAGGTGACCAGCGTGGTCCCCGTCAACCAGAACACCCTGCGCGAGCTGGGGCGCGATTCGGTGCCCTGGAGCGACCTGGACGGCTACTTTCGCGCGCTGGAGGCGGCCCGCCCCGCCATCAACCTGGGCACCTTCGTCACCGTGGGCTCCGTGCGGCGCTACACCATGGGCGACGCGGACCGCGCGCCCACGGCCGCCGAGCTGGACACCATGCGCGCCCTGGTGGCCGCGGCGATGGAGGACGGCGCGATGGGGCTCTCATCGGGCCTCATCTACGCGCCCGCATCCTACGCGACGACGGAGGAGGTCATCGAGCTGGCGCGGGTGGCGGCGCGGTACGGCGGCGGGTACGCGTCGCACATCCGCTCCGAAGGCGACCGGCTGGTGGAGGCGGTGAACGAGGCCATCCGCATCGGCGAAGAGGCGGGGACCTGGGTGCAGATCCACCACCTGAAGGCGTCCGGCCACCCCAATTGGGGCAAGATGCCGCAGGCGGTGGCCGCCATCGAAGCGGCGCGGACGCGGGGCGTGGACGTGACGGCGGACCAGTATCCGTACCCCGCCAGCGGCACCGGGCTGGACGCCATCATCCCCAACTGGGCGCACGCCGGCGGCAACGACTCGCTGCTGGCGCGCCTGGCGGATCCCGCCACCCGCGCGCGCCTTCGCGAGGAGCTGACGGCGGGGGGGACGGACTGGAACATCGGCGCGTCGGCGGGCGGGCCGCAGGGGGTGATGATCGCGGGGGTGGGCGAGGACAGCCTGCGGCGCTACCAGGGGATGCGGCTGAACCAGGTGGCGGAGGCGCGCGGGCAGGAGGTGGTGGACGCGCTGTTCGACATCCTGCTGGCCGACCGCGCGTCCACCTCCGCCATCTACTTCTCCATGTCGGAGGAGGACATCGAGTACGCCATGCGCCAGCCGTGGATCATGGTGGGGATCGACGCGGGGTCGCGCGCGGCGGACAGCACGGTGCAGGGCAAGCCGCATCCGCGCGCGTACGGATCGTTCCCCCGCATCCTCTGCCGCTACGTGCGCGAGCGCAACGTGATCACGCTGCCCGACGCCATCCGCAAGTTCACCTCGCTGCCGGCGGCGCGCGTGGGGCTGGACGACCGCGGCGTGGTAAAGGAGGGGATGTTCGCGGACCTCACCATCTTTGACCCCGCCACCGTCTGCGACCGCGGCACCTTCGAGGACCCGGTGCAGACCAGCGTGGGCATCATGCACGTGATCGTGAACGGCGTACCCGTGCTGCGCGATGCGCAGGTGACGGGGGAAAGGCCGGGGCGGGCGCTGCGGCGGAGCGGCGGTCGCTGAGGGGGTGGCGGTGGACGGCGGGCACCGGGCTGCGTCCGCATCCCCCACCCCCCGACCCCCTCCCCCGGCAAACTGCGCCGGGAGAGGGGGAGGACGGCAGGTTACTTTGCGTCCATTGCCGCTTCGATTCGCTCCAGAACGGAAGGGAGATCACTCAGCACTTCCTCGTTGCGGAAGCGGATCACACGGATCTTCAGGGTGCCGAGGGCTTCGGTCCGTGCCTCGTCCATCATCTCGCGCCCGTCGTGCACCGAACCGTCCAGCTCGATGCACAGCTTCTTCTTCGGGCAGTAGAAGTCGAGGATAAACGGCCCCACGGGATGCTGCCGGCGGATCTGCAGCCCGCGGATTTTCTGGTCCCGTACCGCCTCCCACAGGCGCTCCTCCGCCGGCGTCGGCTCCCGCCGATGCTCTCGCGCGGCGTTCATCACACGTTCAATGATCCTTCTCCGTGGCATAAGCTCTCTCCTATGGAGGGTATTAACCCTCCCCCTCTCCCGCGCAGTTTGCGGGGGAGGGGGCCGGGGGGTGGGGGACCCGCGGACGCGGACAAGTGTACGAAGTGAGCATTGTATGTTGATGCCGGCCGTCGTCAAGAACCGGATCGAATTCCCGCGAAGAGATCAGGACGACAGGGGGGTGGCGGGTGCGTAGAATAGGGCCATGATCATGATGACTCGCGAATGGATGCTGGAGCGGTTCTACGCTCGCGACACCGCCAGCAACGGCCGGTTCATCACCGGCGTGCTCACCACGGGCATCTACTGCCTGCCCAGTTGCACGGCGCGCAAGCCGCTGCCGGAGAACGTGCGCTTCTTCGGCTCGGAGGACGAGGCGCGCTCCGCCGGCCTGCGCCCCTGCCGCCGCTGCCGGCCCGACCACTTCTACCAGCAGTACGATCCCGACGTCCACCTGCTTGAAACGCTGGCCGCCGACGTGCGCCGCGACCCCTCCGCCTTTGCCGATGCGGCGGCGCTGGTCACCGCGTCCGGCATCGGCACGACGAAGCTGAACGCGCTGTTCCGCCGCCACTTTCACGCGACGCCCGCGGCGTTCCTGGCGCGCGAGCGGGTGTCCGCCGCCTGCACCGCGCTCGCACGTGGCGCGAGCGTGTCGGAGGCCGCGTACGCCGCCGGCTTCGAGAGCCTGTCCGCATTCCACCTCAACTTCCGCCGCCTGACGGGCCTCACGCCGGGCGAGTACCGCGCGCTCGGCGGCTCGCCATCGTTCACCATCGCGCTGCCGGAGGGGTTCCGCGCGGATGCGGTGCTCGGCTATCAGGGGCGCGACTCCGCCAGCGTCGTGGAGCGCGTCCAGGGCAGCGAGGTGGCAAAGGCGCTTCATGTTGCCGATGCACCCGCAACCCTGAGGATTCGTTTCGATGGGGAGCATGCAGTCTGTGAGGCGGATGCGGCCGGGCCGCTGAGCGCGGAGCAGATGCGGGAGGCGCACGCGGCCGCCGTGCGGATGCTGAACCTGGGGAGCGACGCCTCCACGTTCGAGCGGCAGATCGCGCGGCAGCCGGAGTACGCGCGCCTCATCGCGCCGCGCCGCGGAATGCGTATCCCGCTGACGGCCACGCCGTGGGAGTGCCTGGTGTGGACCATCGTGGGCCAGCAGGTGAACCTGCCGTTCGCCTACGCGCTGCGGACGGCGGTCGCGGAACTGGCGGGGGAGCCCGTCGGTGGCGGATTGTACGCGCATCCCACCCCCGAGGCCGTCGCCGCGCTGGACTACGCGGACCTCACCAGCCGCCGCTTCTCCGGCCGCAAGGCGGAGTACCTGATCGACATCGCCCGGATGATCGTAAGCGGCGAGCTGGAGATCGACGCCGAGCGCGAGATGGCGACCTCGGTCGAACGGCGGATGCTGGACGTGCGCGGGCTGGGGCCGTGGTCCGTGCAGTACTTTCTGATGCGCGGCTGCGGATTCGCCGACTGTGTCCCCGTGGGCGACGCGGGGCTGACGGCCGCGCTGCAGCGCTTTCACGGCCTGGATCACCGCCCCGGACCCGCGGAGACGCGCGAGCTGATGGAGCCGTTCGCCCCGTTCCGCAGCCTGGGGACCTATCACCTCTGGAGCAGCCTGGGAGACCCGCAATGAACGCATACGCCCACACCCTCGACTCGCCCATCGGCCCGCTGACCGTCGTCGTGAACGGCGAGGGCGCGCTGACGCACATCCTCTTCGCCCACCAGCCGCCCCCCGCGGACGTTGCGTGGGATGCGGACCGCTGCGCCGCGGCGGCCACGCAGCTTCGCGAGTACTTCGCGGGGGAGCGGACGGACTTCGACCTGCCGCTGGCGCCCGCGGGGAGCGAATTTCAGCGCCGTGTCTGGGATGCGCTTCAGAAGCTGGGGCACGGCGAAGTGGTGGATTACGGTGGATTGGGGACGCGCATCGGCCGCCCCGGTGCCGCCCGCGCCGTCGGCCGCGCCAACGCGACCAATCCCATCCCCATCGTCATCCCCTGCCATCGCGTGATCGGCGCGAACGGCACACTGACCGGCTACGCGGGTGGACTGGACGCCAAGCTGGCGCTGCTGCAGCTGGAGGGATGCGACGTGCGGGATGGGCGGATCGCGCGCGCCGCTGCTGCCTGAGCCCTTCGCGCCGGATATCTTGAAACGCGGACGCGGCCGGATGCCGCGTCCGCATCTTCTTCTCCCGCAGCCATCCGATCGTTGCGGCGAGTTGCGGGATGAAGGCGCAGTTCAACCTCCCCCAGGGGTTTTTGGGGGAGGTGCGAGCCTAAGCGAGCGGAGGGGGCGTCTCGCGGAGCCTGCCACAACGGTCAGGCTCGGATTGATCTCTTCTATTCGGACGGACGATGAACCAGCCTGAGCGCGCGGACGCGTTCCGCCGTATGCACCAGCCGGATGCCGGCCGCATCCTTGTCCTGCCGAACGCGTGGGACGCCATGAGCGCGCGCCTGATCGAGGACGCGGGTGCGCGGGCCATCGCCACCACCAGCGCGGGCGTGGCGTGGGCGCTGGGCCGTACGGACGGCGAGGGCCTTACGCGCGACCAGATGATCAACGCCATCGAGCGCATCACCCGGGTGGTGCGCGTGCCCGTAACCGCCGACGTGGAGCGCGGATACGGCGACGGCACCCCGGCTGACGCGGCCGAGACCGTCCGCCGGGTGATCGGCGCCGGCGCGGTGGGGATCAACCTGGAAGATGCCCCCGGCCGCGACGGCGCCACGCTGATCGCCATCGACGAGCAGGTGGAGCGGATCGCCGCCGCGCGCGAGGCCGCGTCCCGCGAAGGCGTGGAGATCTACATCAACGCCCGCGTCGACACCTATCTCGCGCAGGCGGGGCCGCCGGAGGGGCGCTTCGACGAGACGGTGCGGCGCGCGCAGGCGTACGTCGCCGCCGGGGCCAGCGGCGTGTTCGTCCCCGGCGTGGCGGATGCGGAGACCATCCGCGCCCTGGTCCCCGCCGTCGGGGCGCCGCTCAACGTGATGACGGGGCGGGGCGCCTCGCTCGCGATCGCGGAGCTGCAGTCGCTCGGCGTCGCGCGCGTCAGCCTTGGCCCCACGCTCACGCTGGCCGTGATGGCGCAGATCCGCCGCTCCGCCGCGGAGGTCCTGGGGCAGGGGACGTATTCGTCCATGCAGGGCGGCCTCACCTTCCCCGAGGCGAACGCCCTCTTCTCCGGCGCGGGACGGGAGGCGTAGTGCGCGACGTGGAGGATCGGCCCGAGGAGACGCTGGATCCGGCGGACTGGGAGGCGTTCCGCGCGCTGGCGCACCGCATGGTGGACGATACGCTCGACCACCTCGCATCCCTCCGTGAGCAGCCGGCGTGGCAGCCCATGCCGTCCGCCGTCCGCGCCGCGCTGGACGAGCCCCTGCCGCGCGACGGGGAAGGGGAGGAGGCGGCGTACGCGCAGTTCCGCGAGCACGTCCTTCCGTATCCCAACGGCAACCTGCACCCGCGCTTCTGGGGGTGGGTGCAGGGGACCGGCACGCCGCTGGGGATGATGGCCGACATGCTGGCGGCGGGGATGAACCCGCACCTGGGCGGCCTGAACCACGCGCCCGCGCTGGTGGAGCACCAGGTGATCCGCTGGCTGGCCGAGCTGATGGGCTTTCCGGCGGATGCGGGCGGCGTTCTGGTGACGGGCGGATCGATGGCGAACGTGCTGGGCCTCGCCGTCGCCCGCCACGCGCGCGCCGGGTGGGACGTGCGCGAGGAGGGGATGCACGGCGGCCCCGAGCTGGCGGTCTACGCGTCCGTCGAGACGCACGGCTGGGTGCGCAAGGCGGTGGAGCTGATGGGGCTGGGCCGCCGCTCGCTGCGGACCGTGGAGGTAGATGCGCTCGATCGCATGGACCTCCATGCGCTCGCCGCCGCCATCGCCGCGGACCGCGCGGCCGGGCACCGCCCCATCTGCGTGGTCGGCACCGCGGGCTCGGTGAACACCGGCGCCTCGGACGATCTCACCGCGCTCGCGGATTTCTGCGAGGCGGAAGGGCTGTGGTTCCACGTGGATGGAGCCTTCGGCGCGTGGGCGTACACGTCGCAGGCGCTGCGTCCGCTGGTGGCGGGGATGGAGCGGGCGGATTCGCTTGCGTTCGACCTGCACAAGTGGGGCTACCTGCCGTTCGAGTGCGCCTGCGTGCTGGTGCGCGACGCGGAGCTTCACCGCGGCGCGTTTGCGTCCGCCGCACCGTACCTGGCGCAGACGGAGCGCGGGGTGATCGCCGGAGGGCTGCCGTTCGCGGACCGCGGCATCGACCTTACGCGCAGCTTCAAGGCGCTCAAGGTGTGGATGAGCTTCAAGGCGCATGGGGTGGATGCCATCATCCGCCTGGTGGAGCAGAACGTGGCGCAGGCCCACCATCTGGCCTCGCGCATCGAGGCGAATCCCGCGCTGGAGCTGCTGATGCCCGTGCAGATGAACGTGGTCTGCTTCCGCTACGCCCCCGCCGACCTTCCGGAGGCGGAGCGGAACGCGGTGAACCAGGAGATCCTTCTACGTCTGCAGGAGGACGGCATCGCGGTGCCGTCGGGGACGCTGGTGCGCGGCCGCTACGCCATCCGCGCCGCCATCGTGAACCACCGCAGCCGCCGCGCCGACTTCGACGTGCTGGCGGATGCCGTGGAGCGTCTCGGCCGCGAGGTGGCGGGGGGCTGATGTGAAATCAGGTCCCTGAAAAGAGGTTGGGTACAGAGGAACAGAGGACAAAAAGAGAGATGCAGAGAAACCTTGTTCTGGCCTCTGTATCTCTCTTTTATCCTCTGTTCCTCTGTACCCCAACCTCTTTTGCAGTTCTCGTTCGCGTAAGAAATTTCCTACTCCACGCGGCTCAGAAAATCCAGCCGGATCATCCGCGTGCCGTGGCCCTCGAAGTCCACCTCCGCCTTGTCGCCGGCCACCGCGAGCACCAGCCCCTCGCCAAAGGTGCCGTGCGTCACCTCGTCGCCCACGGCCAGCGCCTCGTTGTCCACCGCGGCCGCCGACCGGGCCGAGGCGGCGGCGTCCGTCATCGCGATGGCGGGGGCTTCGGCGGCGGGCGTCATCCCCTCCACGCGCGGGGCTACGCAGTTGTCGCAGTGGCCGCAGACCCACTCCTCGTCGTGCTCCTCGCCAAAGTACGCCAGGATCAGCCGCGTGCGGCACTTGGCCGTGCGGCAGTAGCGGATCATCTCCTCCAGCTTTACCCGGTCCTGCGCGCGGCGCGTCTCGTAGTCCTGCAGCTCGCGGCTCAGGTCCGCCGCCGCCACGTCCGGCTTCAGGCGCTCCCACACGCCGCCGCGGTGCTCGCGCACCATCCCGTGCCGCTTGAGCAGCGTAAGGACGATGCGCGCCTTGCGACGCGGCACCTCGGCCATGTTCGCGATCTCGTCCAGCGGCCGCTTCTCCTCCAGGGGCATGCGGTTGACGATGCGCGCCGTGGCGATCGCCTCGTCCAGGTCCGGGTACTTGCCGCCCAGGAAGTACCCCTGCACCGCGCTGTCCTCCACGCGGTAGAAGATGGTGCACCGCGACGGGAGCCCGTCGCGCCCCGCGCGCCCCGCCTCCTGGTAGTACGATTCCAGGGTCGAGGGGAACGCGTAGTGCGCGACCAGCCTCACGTCGGGCTTGTCGATCCCCAGCCCGAACGCGTGCGTGGCCACCACCGCCTTCACCTGGCCCGCCATGAAGCGGTCCTGCGCCTCCTTGCGGTCCGGGCCGTTCATCTTGCCGTGGTAGAGCGCGACCGCCCATCGATCCTTCAGGCGCTCGTGGAGCTCCTCCGCTTCCCGCACCGTGGCGACGTAGAT
>DASQBH010000316.1:0-2349 GCA_035635315.1 Longimicrobium sp. | reverse complement strand
GATGCGCCCCGCGCGCCGCTTCATCATCCCCCGGCTGGCCGCGCGCATCAGGTTGAATGCGCCGCGCAGGTTGGTGTCGATGACGGCGTCCCAGTCGTCGTCCTTGATGCGCATCAGCACGTTGTCGCGCGTGACGCCGGCGTTGTTCACCAGGACGTCCAGGGAGCCGAAGTCCGTCTCCACCTGCTTGACCAGCGCGTTGCACGCCTCGGGGTCCGCCACGTCGCAGGCGTAGCCGCGGTGGCCCTCGCCGGGCAGCTCCGCGGCCGCCGCCTCCGCGCGGGCCCCGTCGCGCGCCACGACGGCGACCTTTGCCCCCGCCTCCGCCAGCTCCCGCGCGATGGCGAGCCCAATGCCGCGGGATCCTCCGGTGACCAGCGCTACCTGACCCTGTAGCTCCACGCCGCCTCTGTCAGATGAGTGTCAAGTGCCCGGGTTCACGTGCCCAGGATCCGAAGGGGCGCAGTATATCACCACTCCGCCCACTTCGCACGGGTCACCGTCTACGGGGCGATCGACCCCTGGACCTGGGCACCGCCGTTCATCAGCGCCTCGATGGCGTCCGCCGTCCCCACCGCCACGCCGCGTCCTTCGGCAGCCTTGTCGATGCGCTTGAGCATCCCGATCAGCACCTTGCCAGCGCCCACCTCCAGGAACCGCTCCGCGCCCATCTGCAGCATCGTCCGCACCGACTGCGTCCACTGCACCGGCGACGTGAGCTGGTCGATGAGCAGCGTGCGCGCCTCGTCCGCCTGCGCCACCGCGTGCGCCGTCACGTTGCTGACGACGGGGAAGGCGGGGTCGCGGAACTCGATGGATTCCAGCTGCGCCTGCAGCCCCGCCTCCGCCACCTTCATCAGCGGCGAATGGAAGGCGCCGGAGACCGTCAGCGGCTGCACCTTCTTGGCGCCCGCGGACACCAGCATCGGCGACACCCGCTCCACCGCCGCCGCGTCGCCGGAGACGACGACCTGGCCGGGGGTGTTGAAGTTGGCGGGGACCACCACGGAATCGTCCGTCGACGCCTCGCGGCAGACGCCCTCCACCACCTCGTCGTCCAGCCCCAGCACCGCCGCCATCGTCCCCGGCCGCGCCGTGCCGCCCTGCAGCATCAGCTCGCCGCGGCGGCGCACCGTGCGCACCGCGTCCGCGAACGACATGGACCCCGCGGCGTGGTAGGCGCTGAACTCGCCCAGCGAGTGGCCGCCCGCGCAGACGACGTCCAGGTCGGCGTCCTTCAGCACCGCCCAGACGGCGGCGCTGTGGGTGAGCAGGGCGGGCTGCGCGTTGGAGGTCAGCGTCAGCTCTTCCGCCGGCCCTTCCCACATCAGCCGCGACAGCGCGAAGCCCAGGGCGTCGTCCGCCTCCTGGAAGATCGCGCGCGCGGCCGGAAAGCGTTCGGCCAGGTCCTGCCCCATCCCCACCGCCTGGGAGCCCTGCCCGGGAAAGAGCAGGGCGATGCGCTCGCCGCCCATCAGAAGCGCACCACGTTGGCGGCCCACGTAAAGCCGGCGCCGAACGCCACCATCAGCACCAGCGAGCCCGGCTGGATGCGGCCCAGCTCGCACGCCTCGTCCAGCGCCACGGGGATGGAGGCCGACGACATGTTGCCGAAGCGGTCCACGTTCACGTACACCTTGTCCATCGGCATCCGCGCGTACTTGGCGGTCGCCTCGATGATGCGGATGTTGGCCTGGTGGGGAACCAGCAGGTCGATGTCGTCCGACGTGACGCCGGCGCGCTGCATGGCGGTCTCCGCCGCCTCGCACATGGCGCGCACGGCGGACTTGAAGACCTCGGGGCCCGCCATCTTCACGTAGTGCGAGCGCTCGTCCAGCACGGCGATGTCCAGCGGGATGCGCGCGCCGCCGCCCGGGCGCCACAGCAGCTCCGCCAGCGTGCCGTCGCTCTTCATGAATGTCGAGAGGATGCCGCGCTCGTCGTCCGCCCTGCGCACCACCGCCGCCCCGGCCCCGTCGCCGAAGAGGACGCAGGTGGTGCGGTCGGTCCAGTCGACGATGGACGACATCTTTTCCGTCGCGCAGACCAGCACCGTCTCGGCCTGCCCGGCGGTGATGTGCGCCTCTGCCATCGACAGGCCGTACAGAAAGCCGCTGCACGCGGTGGAGTAGTCGTACGCCGCCGCGTTGCGCGCCCCCAGCAGCGCCTGCACGTCGCAGGCGGTGGAGGGGAGCAGCCGGTCGGGCGTGGCGGTGGAAAGGAGGATCATGTCCAGTCCCTCCGCCTCTACCCCCGCGCGCTCCATGGCGATGCGCGCGGCCGCCGCGGCCATGTCGGACGCGTGCACGTCCTTGTCGGCGATGCGGCGCTCGCGGATGCCGGTGCGGG
>DASQBH010000315.1:0-9847 GCA_035635315.1 Longimicrobium sp. | reverse complement strand
GTGATCTACGCGCCGACCGCGGGCGGGCTGGCGGACTTCGGCGGGATCGCGCAGGCGGAGCCGGCGGCGTGGAGGGAGCAGCTGGCCGCGTTCGGGGCGGACCTGGAGGCGCTGGCGACGGCGCTGCACGGCCGCGCGCCGGAGTTCGTGCTGCTGGAGCTGCCGCTGGTGGGCGTAATCGGCGGCGTGGGCCAGGCGCGCCTCGCCGCCGCGGCCACGCTGGCCGAGGCCGTCGCCGCGCGGGAGGGCTGGACCGCCGTCGCCTGGGACCGCTGGAACCACGGCGGCGACGATCCGCTCGGCATCCTCCCCGACGAGATGCCTGCCGCGCTCGACGCCGTCCTGGCGCTCGCCGGCGAGCCCTCCGTCCTGGTCTCGACCAACGACCTGGAGGCCCGCATCCGCGCCGCGTCCAGCATCCTCCCCGCCGCGCATGGCGAGGCAGGCGCGACGCTGTACGAGCGCCCCGCGCTGGACGTGGACTACGCCGCGCCGACGAACGAGGTGGAGGAGCAGCTGGCGGATCTGTGGTCGGGGTTGCTGGGGATCGAGAAGGTGGGGATCCACGACGACTTCTTCGGCCTGGGCGGGCACTCGCTGCTGGCCACGCAGATCGTGGCGCGCGTGCGCGACATGTTCCACCTGGACCTGCCGCTGCAGTCGATCTTCGAGGCGCCGACCATCGCCCGGTACGCCCTGCTCATCGAGGACGCCATCCTCGCCGAGCTGGAGGGGCTGACGGAAGAAGAGGCCGCGGGGCTGATGCAGTAAGGGCCTCGTCCGGGTTCGGGGTGCTCCGGACGGGGGTGGAGTCCGCCCCCTCCGCTCGCTTAGGCTCGCACCTCCCCCAAAACTGCTGGGGGAGGTTGGGGTGGGGCAGACGGCGGTGAGGCTTCGGACGGGGTGGCGCGAGGGGCTGGCGCCCCCCTCCCCGGCCCTCCCCCGCAAACTGCGCGGGGGAGGGAGGTGCAACGCACCTCGCCGAAGCGCGATATTCCTCCCCTCTCCGTGATGAACGAGCGGGGAGGGCCCCGTCTGCGACGGGGCGGCCCTCTCCCCCGCCGGGCCTTATGCTCGTTCCTCGCAACGGCCGGCGACCCCTCCCCCAAACTGCGGGGGAGGGGTGACGTGGGGGGCAGGGTAGTCGAGCGGGATCGAATTCTCCCCTCTCCGTGAGGAACGAACGGGGAGGGGCCGGGGGAGGGGCACCCCGCGGACGCAGTCCGATGCTGGCCGTCGTGCCCGGATCCAGATCAACACCACAACGAACACCAACACTCAACGCCAACCGGTGATGACCGATACGATGGAAGTTCCCAGAACCGACGCCCCAGAGCCGTCGAAGAAGCCCAAGGCGGTCAAGTGCGTCGTGTGGGACCTGGACCACACCGTGTGGGACGGCATCCTGCTCGAGGACGGCGACGTGCCGCTGCGGCCCGGCGTGCTGCACGCCATCCAGACGCTGGACGAGCGCGGCATCCTGCAGTCCGTCGCCAGCCGCAACGACCGCGACGCAGCCATGGCTCGCCTCCAGGCGCTGGGGATCGAGGAGTTCTTCCTTTATCCGCAGATCAACTGGAACGCCAAGGGCGAGAACGTTGCGGCCATCGCGAAGTCGCTGAACATCAACCTGGATACGTTCCTCTTCATCGACGACCAGCCGTTCGAGCGCGAGGAGGTGCAGCACGCCTGCCCTTCGGTGCGGGTGATGGACGCCGCCGAGCTGGAGGGGCTGCTGGAGTTGCCGGAGATGAACCCCGAGTTCATCACCGACGACAGCCGCAACCGCCGGCGCCTGTACATGGCCGACATCCAGCGCAACCAGGCCGAGGAGACGTTCCACGGCCCGTCGGAGGACTTCCTGCGCGACCTGCGGATGCGCTTCACCCTCGCCCCGTGCAGCGAGGCCGATCTGCAGCGGGCGGAAGAGCTTACGCAGCGCACCAACCAGCTCAACACCACCGGCTACACCTACGACTACGCCGAGCTGAACGCCTTTCGCACCTCGCCGGACCACCTGCTCCTGGTCGCGGGGCTGGAGGACCGGTTCGGGACGTACGGCAAGATCGGCCTGGCGCTGGTGGAAAAGACGTCGGCGGAGTACTGGACCCTCAAGCTGCTGCTGATGTCCTGCCGCGTGATGAGCCGCGGCGTGGGCACCATCATGATGAGCCACATCATGACTGAGGTGAAGAGCGCCGGGGCGAAGCTGCGGGCGGAGTTCAAGCCCAACGGCCGCAACCGGATGATGGAGGTCACCTACCGCTTCGGGGGATTCCGCGAGGTGGAGAAGCACGGCGACCTGGTGATCTTCGAGCACGGCCTGGAGACGATCCAGCCGTTCCCCGAATACGTGCACGTTGACGTAACGCGCTGACCGAAGCCGAGAAGCAACATCCGATGAGCATGCAGGACACCGGCGCACGCCGCGCGGCCCTATCCGACAACAAGCGCGCCCTGCTGGAGGCCCGCCTTCGCGGCGCGCCCCCCGTGGCCGCCGCGCCGCGCGAGGGCGTTACCCGCTGCGCCGGCGAGGGGCCGGAGTTTCCCGCGTCGTTTGCGCAGGAGCGGATGTGGTTCCTCAACCGCTTCGCGCCCGAGAGCCCCATGTACAACATCCCCGCGGCCTTCCTGGTCCCGGCGGATGTGGACGTGCCGGCGCTGGAGCGTGCGCTCTCCGGCGTCATCCGCCGCCACGAGGCGCTGCGGACCACGTACCGGATGGGGGATGACGGGCAGTTGCTGCAGGTGGTGCAGCCCGATGCGCCCGTCGCCGTGGAGGTGATCGACGTCCGCGACCGCGTCGGCGAGCCGTTCGCGCGGCACGTGCACGAGCTGGTGGGCGAGGAAGGCGCGCGGCTCTTCGACCTGGAGCGCGGGCCGATGATCCGCGTCACCCTGCTGCGCGTGTCGGACCGCGAGCACGCGATGGTGATCACCACGCACCACATCGCCACGGATGGCTGGTCGTTCCCGCTGCTGATGCGCGACCTGCTGGCGCTGTACGAAGGGTTCCGCGAGGGCCGCGAGGCGGTCCTCCCCGAGCTGCCGCTGCGCTACGCCGACTACGCCGTCTGGCAGCGCAACCATCTGCAGGGCGAGAACCTGGCGAAGCAGGTGGCCTACTGGCGCCAGCTCCTGGACGGCGTCCCCGCGCTCGACCTGCCGACGGACCGTCCGCGCCCCGCCGTCGCCAGCAACCAGGGCCGCTCGCACGCCTTCCGGCTGGACGCGGAGATCACGCGGCGCGTCCGCGACGCCTGCCGTGCGCAGGCCGCCACGCTCAACATGGTGGTCCTCGCGGCGTTCGCCGAGACGCTGCGCCGCTACTCCGGCCAGGACGACCTGGTGATCGGCACGCTGCTGGGCAGCCGCTCGCGTCCGGAGCTGGAGCCGATCGTCGGCATGTTCGTCAACTCCGCGGCGCTGCGGCTGCGGCTGCCGGCGGACGCCACCTTCCGCGACGCCGTCGCCGCGGCCAAGCGGGCCGTGCTGGACGCCAACCAGCACCAGGACCTCCCCTTCGAAAAGCTGGTGGACGAGCTGGGCGTGCCGCGCGACCTGAGCCGCCATCCGCTCTTCCAGGTCCTCTACTTCCACAACGCCTCCGTCAACACGGACGACGGCGCGTCCGCCGATGCCGCCCCCGCGCTCCCGCTGCGCCCCGTCGATCCGGACAACGTCGCGGAGATGGTGGATGCCGGCGTCGCCAAGTTCGACCTGCAGTTCGCCACGGTCGATACGGGCGACGAGCTGAGCGGCGGCTTCGAGTACGCGACCGACCTCTTCGATGCGGCGACGATCGTCGGGCTGGAGCGCGTCTTCCGCGCGGTGCTCGATGCCGCCCTGCGGAATCCGGACGCGCCCCTCGCCTCACTGGACGTCGTGTTGGATGACGAGCGCCGCCTGCTCCTCCAGCAGTGGGGCACGGGCCCGTCCGCCGCGGTCCCCGCGGAGCCGGTGCACCGCCGCGTCGTGGCGCAGGCCGCCGCCACGCCGGACGCCGTCGCCATCGTCGCGGGCGGCGAGCGGCTGACGTACGCGCAGCTGGACGCCTGGGCCAACCGCATCGCCGGCGAGCTGCGGGCGCGCGGCGCGGGCCTCGGCGGCATCGTGGGCGTCTACGTGGACCGGGACCTGTCGATGGTCCCCGCGCTCCTCGGCATCCTCAAGACCGGCGCCGCCTACCTGCCGCTGGACCCGGTGTATCCGCCGGAGCGCATCGCATACATGCTGCAGGACTCCGGCGCCGCGCTCCTCCTCGCCGACCCGGCGCTTCCCGAAATCCCGGCCGCCGCCGCGACGCTGGTCGCCGTGCCGCCGCGCCCGGACGCATCTCAACCGCCCCCAGCAGTTTTGGGGGAGGTGGGCGAGGTTTACGAGCCCGGAGGGGGCGAGCTCGGAGCCTCGGCGTCCGCAGCAGTGGGCCCCCACGACCGCGCCTACCTCATCTACACCTCCGGCTCCACCGGCCGTCCCAAGGCGGTGGAGATCGAACACGGCACGCTGTCGTCCATGCTCGCGTCCGTGGCGCACGAGCCAGGGATGCGCGCGGACGACGTGACGCTCGCCGTGACCACCATCTCGTTCGACGTCTCCGTCCCCGAGCTGTTCCTCCCGCTGGTGACCGGCGCCCGCGTCGTCATCGCCAGCCGTGAGGAGGTGGTGGATGGCGTCGCGCTGGGGCGGATGATCGACGCGCACGGCGTGACGGTGATGCAGGCCACCCCCGCCACCTGGCGTCTGCTGGTGCAGACCGGCTGGACCGGCACGCCCCGCCTGCGCGCCATCGCCACCGGCGAGGCGCTGACGGCGGAGCTTGCCGAGCAGCTGATCGCCCGCGTTGGCGAGCTCTGGAACCTCTACGGCCCCACGGAGATCACCGTCTGGGCCACCGGCCAGCGCGTGACGGAGCCCGGTGCGGGCCTGGTGGACATCGGCGGGCCGATGGCGAACGTGCGGGCTTACGTGCTCGACGCGCGCGGCCGCCCCGTCCCCGCGGGCGTCCCCGGCGAGCTGTTCATCGGCGGGGGCGGTGTGGCGCGCGGCTACCTGAACCGTCCCGAGCTGACCGCGGAAAAGTTCGTCGCCGACCCCTTCGCCGGCGCCGCCGACGCGCGCATGTACCGCACGGGCGACCGCGTGCGCTGGCGGGCGGACGGCACCCTGGCGTTCATGGGCCGCCTAGACGGGCAGGTAAAGCTGCGCGGTTACCGCATCGAGCTGGGCGAGATCGAGTCCGAGCTTCTGCGCCACCCATCGGTCTCCGCCGCCGCCGCCGTCCTGCGCGAAGACGTGCCCGGCGACCCACGCCTCGTCGGCTACTTCGTCGCGAAAGAGGGTGCGGAGGTCTCCGCCGCCGACCTGCGCGCGCACCTTCGCGAGCGGCTGCCGGAGTACATGGTGCCGACCGCGTTCGTGGCGCTGGACGAGATGCCGCTCACCGGCAGCGGCAAGACCGACCGCCGCGCCCTCCCCGCGCCGGAAGGCAGCGAGGAGCCGGCGGAGGAGTTCGTGGCGCCGCGCAACGTGGTGGAGGACATGGTCGCCGAGATCTGGGCCGAGGTGCTGCGCCGCGAGCGCGTGGGCGTGACGCAGAACTTCTTCGAGCTGGGCGGCCACTCGCTGCTGGCGACGCAGGTGATCGTGCGCATTACGGACACGTTCGAGGTGGAGATCCCCATCCGCGTGTTCTTCCAGGACCCCACCATCGGCGGCCTGGCCTCCGCCGTCGAAGCCGCCGACTCCCCCGTCCTCGCCGCCATGGTGGACGAGCTGGCGGGGCTGTCGGCGGAGGAGATCGAGGCGCTGCTGGCGGAGGAGAGCGCGTAGCAGGCTGCGGAGTCCGCCCCCTCCGCTCGCTCAGGCTCGCACCTCCCCCAAAACTGCTGGGGGAGGTTGGGGTGAGGCAGGGATCTGAGCGCTTCGGAAAAGCTGGTGCGAGGGGCGGGCGCCCCCCTCCCCGGCCCTCCCCCGCAAACAGCGCGGGGGAGGGAGGTGCGACGCACCTTCGGGAACGCGATCGAAGTTCTCCCCCTCTCCTCGCGCAGTTTGCGAGGGGAGGGGGCCGGGGGGTGGGGGACCACGGGCGCAGTTCGACGCCCGTCGACGATCCTCCGAACTTCCCCCCTCTCCGTGAGGAACGAACGGGGAGGGGCCGGGGGAGGGGCACCCCGCGGACGCAGTCCGGCGCCATTCGCCGCGCCGCGATCCATCGGCAACCCAACCTCCCCCAGCAGTTTTGGGGGAGGTGCGAGCCTGAGCGAGCGGAGGGGTCGGACTTCGAACCCCGCCGCAGCGCTCCGGGCCGAGTCTTACGAAGAACCACCACGCCGCGCGCGCACCGCACGCGGCTTTGAAGGCATAGGATGAGCAACACCACCAGCAAGCTGGACCAGCTGTCCCCCGAGCAGCGCCGCCTTCTCGCCCTGCGCCTCAAGCAGCGCAAGGGCGCGGAGCCCGCCGCGCCCTCCACCGAAGAGGGCGCGGGCGGCGAGTACCCGCTGGCGTTCACCCAGCAGCGCCTGTGGATGCTGGACCGGCTGCAGCCCGGCAGCGCCGCCTACAACCTGCCTTCCGCCGCGCGCTTCAAGCAGCCGCTGGACCCCGCCGTCATCGGCCGCGCCCTCGCCGAGATCGTGCGCCGCCACGGCGTCCTCCGCACCCGCTTCGAGGCGCGCGAGGACGGCCCGGTGCAGGTGGTGGAGCCGTTCATCGACTTCCCTCTCCCCGTCCAGGACCTCAGCGACCTTCCAGAGGTTGAGCGCGAGGCGGAGCTCGCCCGCATAGCCGCCGAGGAGGCGACGACGCCGTTCGCGCTGGATGAGGGCGTCTTTCGCGCGCGCGTCGTCCGCATGGGCGAGGCGGACCACGCCGTGCTCGCGACGATGCACCACATCGTCAGCGACGGGTGGAGCCTTTCCGTCTTCTGGCGGGAGTTCGAGGAGCTGCTGGCCGCGTTCGGCGCCGGGCTGGCCTCGCCGCTGCCGCCGCTGCCGACCCAGTTCGGCGAGCACGCGCGGCGTGAGCGCGAGCGGCTGAGCGGCGACGCGCTGGATGGCCTGCTGGAGTGGTGGAAGAACGAGCTGCAGGGCGCGCCCACGCTGCTGGAGATCCCCATGGATCGCCCGCGGCCCGCCGTCGCCAGCCAGCGCGGCGCCGCGTACGTCGCGGAGTTGGACGCGTCCTTCGCCGAGCGCGTCGGGGCGCTGGCGCTGCGCGAGGGGACCACGCCGTTCAACGTTCTGCTCGCCGTATTCCAGCTGCTGATGGGGCGCTACGCGGATACGGACGACCTGCTGGTGGGCACCGCCGTCGCGGGGCGCCGCACGCGTGACGTGGAGCCGCTCATCGGCTTCTTCGCCAGCACGCTGGTGCTGCGCGGCGACCTGTCCGGCGAGCCGACCTTCCGCCAGCTGCTGGCGCGTGTCCACGCCACCACGATGGGCGCCTTCGAGCACCAGAACCTGCCTTTCGAGCGGCTGGTGGAAGAGATGGCGCCGGAGCGCACCCTGGCGTACTCGCCGCTGGTGCAGGCGGTGTTCGTCCAGCAGACCTCGCACCCGGACCAGGGGCGGGGGGATGATGGGGCCGATACGGCCGAAGGCGTCCACCAGGAGCTGAACGCCGCCAAGTTCGACCTCACCTTTGCCGTTGCGCAGGAGGGCGGGCGCACCTGGGCCGGCGTGGAGTACGCCGCGGACCTCTTCGAGCGCGCCACCATCGACCGGATGGTGCGCCACTACGCCACCCTGCTCGACGCCGCCCTCGCATCCCCCGACGCCGCCGTGTCGTCGCTGGAGATGATGCCGGCGGAGGAGCGCGCCGCCGTCCGCGCGATGGGCGCCGCGACTGCGCATCATCCCGTATCCACCACCCTGCACGACGCCTTCGCCGCGCAGGCCGCGCGCACGCCGCACGCGCCCGCGCTCACGTTCGGCGAGCGTACGATCACGTACGCGGAGCTGGACGCGCGCGCCAACGCCCTCGCCGGTCGGCTGTGGGCGCGCGGCGCGGGGGCGGACGTGCTCGTGGGCCTGTGCATCGAGCGGTCGCTTGAGACGGTCGTCGGCATCCTGGGCATCCTCAAGGCCGGTGCCGCGTATCTTCCCCTCGATCCCGCGTATCCGGACGACCGCCTGGCGTACATGCTGGAAGATTCCGGCGCGCATCTGGTTGTCACGTCGGGAGATGCGGCCGATCGCCTGCCGTCGTCCATCGAGCTGATCCGGCTGGATGAGGATGAGGCCCGGTTCGATGCGGCCGATCTCTCGCCAGTCGAGATCTCGCCGGAAGCGCTGGCGTACGTCATCTACACCTCTGGATCAACCGGCCGGCCCAAGGGCGTGCAGGTGACGCACGCCAACGTCATCCGGCTGATGACGGCCACCGACCCGTGGTTCGGCTTCGGCGCGGACGACGTGTGGACCCTCTTCCACTCGTACGCGTTCGACTTCTCCGTCTGGGAGATCTGGGGCGCGCTGCTGTACGGCGGCCGCCTGGTCGTCGTCCCGTTCGAGGTGAGCCGCGATCCGGCGCGCTTTCACGCGCTGCTGGAATCGGAGCGCGTCACCGTGCTCAACCAGACGCCCTCCGCCTTCCGCCAACTCATCCGCGCGGACGACGAGGCGGCGGCCGCGGGGAACGAAGCCGACCTCGCGCTGCGCTGCGTGATCTTCGGCGGCGAGGCGCTGGATCCGGCGTCGCTGCGCACCTGGGTGGACCGGCGCGGGGCGGACCGGCCGCGGCTGGTCAACATGTACGGCATCACCGAGACGACCGTCCACGTGACGTACCGGGTGATTTCGGTGGATGACGTGCGGGCCGGCTCGGCGTCGCCCATCGGCATCCCCATCCCCGACCTGTCCGTTCACCTGCTGGACCGCCGCGGCCGCGTCGTCCCCATCGGCCTTGCGGGGGAGATGTACGTGGGCGGCGGCGGCGTGGCGCGCGGCTACCTCCATCGCCCGGAGCTGACGGCGCAGCGCTTCGTCCCCGATCCGTTTGCGGACGATGCGGACGCGCGGCTGTACCGCTCCGGCGACCTGGCGCGGCGGCTGGCGGACGGCTCGCTGGAGTTCCTGGGCCGCGCCGACGACCAGGTGAAGGTCCGCGGCTTCCGCATCGAGCTGGGCGAGATCGAGTCCGTCCTCCTGGAGCACCCGTCCGTGCGCGAGGCCGTCGTCCTGGCGCGCGGGGCGGGGGACGACCGGCGCCTCGTGGCGTGGACCGTCGCGGCGGAATCGGTCACCGCGGCGGAGCTGCGCGCGCACCTGCTGGCGCACCTGCCGGAGTACATGGTCCCGTCCGCGTTCGTGCCGATGGACCGGCTGCCGCTCACGCGCAACGGCAAGGTCGATCGCCGCGCGCTCCCGGAGCCGGACGCGGCCGACGTGGCCGGCGCGGAGTACGTCGCGCCGCGCACGCAGACGGAGCAGGTGGTCGCCGCGCTCTGGGCGGAGCTGCTGGGCGTGGAGCGCGTGGGCGCCACGGACCGCTTCTTCGACCTTGGCGGCCAGTCGCTGCTGGCCACCCGCGCCGTCGCCCGCGTGCGCGAGGCGCTGGGGGTGGAGGTGCCCGTGCGCGCCGTCTTCGAGCACTCCGCGCTGGACGCCTTCGCGGCGGAGATCGACCGGCTGATGCGCGCCTCCGCCGGCGTGGAGGCACCCCCGATCCGCCCCGCGGATCGATCCGGCGACCTGCCGCTGACCTTTGCGCAGGAGCGGCTGTGGTTCGTGGACCGGCTGGAGCCGGGGAGCCCCGTCTACCACATGCCGTTCTCGTACGTGCTGCACGGTTCGGTGGATGTGGATGCCCTGCGCCGCGCCTTCACCGAGATCGTCCGCCG
>DASQBH010000314.1:0-5565 GCA_035635315.1 Longimicrobium sp. | reverse complement strand
GGGGTAATGCGTGGACGGAGCGGACGCCATCGTTCGTTGCGCCTATATAAGGAAGTGAGCGTTGAGCCTGGAGGCGCGGGATGGTGCGAGTCGTCGAGGGGGATCTGCTGGACCAGCGTGTGGACGCCATCGTCAACGCGTGGAACCGGAACATCCTCCCGTGGTGGCTGCTGCTGCCGCAGGGCGTTTCGGGGGCCATCAAGCGCGCGGCGGGGCTCGCGCCCTTTCAGGAGCTGGCGCGGCTGGGGCCCATTCCGCTGGGCGGCGCGGTGCTCACGGGGGCCGGGCGGCTGCGGTACCGCGGCATCATCCACGTGGCGGGGCTCAACATGCTGTGGCGCGCCACGCCGCAGGCCGTGGCGGACTGCGCCCGCAGCGCGCTGGACCTGGCGGCGCGGCACGGGTTCGCGTCCATCGCGTTCCCCCTTGTCGGCGCGGGGACGGGCGGGCTGCCGGAGAAGCGGGTGATCGACATTCTGCACGAAAGCATCACCGCGCACCCGTACGAGGGACGCGTGCTGCTGGTGCGCCACGGCGTGGGCGTGCCGAGCGCCCTGGCCGCGGCGGCGGAATCGATGGCGTAGCGATCCGCGTTCAAACTCGCGTGACGCGGGACGTTCAGACCGGTGGGGCCGCCCCGCCGGTCTGAACGCGTTACGGGAGGCGAACGATGGAATACTCCACGGCGGAAAGATACGAGATCTCTGCATGGGTACAGCTGATCAGGCTGTTGCTCCTGCCCGCCTTTCCGGCCGCGGCGGTGCTCGTCGCACGCCATCGTCCCGCGTGGCTCCTTCGCGCCTGGCTGGCGACCGCGCCTGGCTGGCGACGTGGCGGGTGCTGGTGGAATCACCTCATCTGGTTCCCCTACGACCTGGAGGCTGTACCCGGGGTCGCGGCGGTGGGAATCGCGATGGTCGGGGTTCTGACCGGGCCGCCGGCGCTCTGGCCGTACCCTGGCCGCCGGCATTCGGTCTTCTCTCGTCTGGCGGTGCAGCTCGTGGGTGCGGTGGCCGCGCTCGCGGGTGGAATGGCGCTGGTGGCTTTCGTGGCAACCCTGGGCTGAGCGGAGATTGCCGCGGAGATACACGTTTCTTGCATCGGGGACCGCCCCCGCGCGTGGAGTGTACTCACGCGTCCGTTGAACATCGAACCCGGGCATCTTTACCCGGCCGCGCCGTCCGCTGGCGGAGCACGGCCGAACGCTCGCACCCCTGGACCCACATGCTGAACCAGGATTCCTTCATCGTGCGCACCGGCCTGCTGGTGCTCGCTACCGCCGTCGCCGGCTGCGCCACCATGCAAAACCAGGCATCCACCCTCGAGGCGACCGCCGACGCGGGCGCCACCGCCGCGGCCCCGGCCGCGGAACCCAACAACCCGCTGCTGGCGGAGTGGACCGGGCCGTACGGCGGCATTCCGCCCTTCGACCAGGTGCGCGTCGAGCACTTCAAGCCCGCGCTGGAGGCCGCCATGGCCGAGGAGCTGGCCGAGGTGCAGCGCATCGCCGACAACCCGGAGCCGCCCACCTTCGACAACACCTTCGGGGCGCTGGAGCGCAGCGGGCGCACCTTCAGCCGGGTGAACGCCATCTACGGCATCTGGGGCGGCAACATGAGCACCCCCGAGTTCCAGGCCGTGGAGCGCGAGATGAACCCGCGGGTGGCCGCGTTCGAAGACCAGAAGACGCAGAACCCGGCGCTGTTCCGCCGCGTGGAGGCCCTGTACAACTCGCCCCAGAAGGCCGGCTGGACCCCCGAGCAGCAGCGGCTGGCCTGGCGCTACTACACCAACTTCGTGCGCGCCGGCGCCCAGCTGGACGAGGCCAAGAAGGCGCGGCTGAGCGAGATCAACCAGCGGCTGGCGGGGCTGTACACCAGCTTTGGGCAGAACGTGCTGGCCGACGAGAACAGCCAGACCGTCGTCATCGAGAACGAGGCGGACCTGGCCGGCCTGCCGCAGCCCCTGCGCGACGCCGCGGCGGCCGCCGCCACCGCCCTGGGCATGCAGGGCAAGTGGGTCATCACCAACACCCGCTCGTCCACCGACCCGTTCCTTACCTACAGCGACCGCCGCGACCTGCGCGAGCGGGTGTGGCGCATGTTCGTGAACCGCGGCGACGCCGGGGCCACGGACAACAGCGCCATCATCGCCGAGATCCTCAAGCTGCGGGCGGAGCGGGCCAACCTGCTGGGCTACCCCACGCACGCCCACTGGCGGCTGGAGAACGCCATGGCGGGGACGCCGGAAAAGGCCATGGAGCTGATGGAGGCCGTGTGGACGCCGGCCGTGGCGCGCGTGCGGCAGGAGGTGGCCGACATGCAGCAGATCGCCAACGCCGAAGGCGCCCGCATCACCATCGAGCCCTGGGACTACCGCTACTACGCCGAGAAGGTGCGCAAGGCGCGGTACGACCTGGACCTGAACCTGGTCAAGCCGTACCTGCAGCTGGACCGCCTGCGCGAGGGGATGTTCTGGGTGGCCGGCGAGCTGTTCGGCTTCAACTTCGCCCCGGTCACCAACGTTGCCGTCTACCACCCCGACGTCCGCGTGTGGGAGGTGACGGACAAGGCCACGGGGCGGCACGTGGGGCTGTGGTACTTCGATCCCTACGCCCGCCCCGGCAAGCGCTCGGGCGCGTGGATGAACGCGTACCGCTCGCAGGAGCGGTTCGCCGGCGAGGTGACCACCATCGTCTCCAACAACTCCAACTTCGTAAAGGGCGCCGAGGGCGAGCCCGTGCTCATCTCCTGGGACGACGCGCGGACGCTGTTCCACGAGTTCGGGCACGCGCTGCACGGCCTGTCCAGCAAGGTGAACTACCCGCTGCTCAGCGGCACGTCGGTGCCGCGCGACTACGTGGAGTTCCCCTCGCAGCTGCTGGAGCACTGGCTTTCCACCCCGCAGGTGCTGCAGCGCTTTGCGGTGCACTACCAGACGGGGCAGCCCATTCCGCAGGAGCTGGTGGACCGCATCAAGCGGGCGTCCACCTTCAACCAGGGCTTCGCCACGGTGGAGTACCTGGCCAGCGCGCTGGTGGACATGAAGCTGCACCTGGCGGGCAACGTGGACATTGACCCGCGCGAGTTCGAGCGCCGCACGCTGGCGGAGCTGGGGATGCCGCGCGAGATCGTGATGCGGCACCGCACGCCGCACTTTGGCCACGTCTTCAGCAGCGACGGCTACTCCGCCGGCTACTACAGCTACCTGTGGAGCGACGTGATCACCGCCGACGCGGCCGAGGCGTTCGTCGAGGGCGGCGGCTTCTACTCGCCCGAGGTGGCGCGGCGGCTGCGCGAGAACATCTTCTCGGTGGGCAACACCATCGATCCCGCCGAGGGGTACCGCCGCTTTCGCGGCCGCGACCCGCAGGTGGAGGCGCTGATGCGCAAGCGCGGCTTCGCGCCCCCCGCGTCGCACTGATCCGCTTCCGCTGACGAAGACGGCCGGCGATCCGCGAGGGTCGCCGGCCGTTTTTTCGTACGGTGGGGCGCCTCATCCCGACACCGGATCCGCCGTGCCGTTCTCTGCCGGCAGTGAAACCTCTCTTGCCGTTTTTGCGAATCGATGCAGGTGAAGCCGGGGGATGCGGAGCGGGGATCCAGGGCACAGGCGCCGTACGGGAGAGGAATGATGGAATCGGAAAGGCCGGGGTTGCGCGTTCGCCTGATGCACCGCTGGGGGGCCTGGCTGGGCCGGCGGATGAAGCAGTGGGAGGCGTGGGTTCGCAGCACCGAGCTTCGGAAGGGGACCCGCGAGAATATCCACGGCCTGGAGGTCGTGATTCACCGCACGGATGCCGCTTGCACGCGGGCGCGCCTGGACAAGGTGCGGGCGGCGCTGGATGTGGTCGCCCGCCACGATCCACGCTCCCTGGAGGCCATGCGCACGCACTTTAGCGCCATACTGGTCTGGCGGTGGATGGTCGGGGCCAACGGGAGCTATCTGCATTCCGAGCGGCTGTGCACACTCTACTGCGACTACGTGGGGGACGCGGACACCGAGCCCGCCCGCATTGCCATGACGCTGATCCACGAGCTTACCCACGCAAAGCACGACAGCCGTGCGCCCCGGCGGCAGCCGATGAGCCGGGAACACGCCGAATGGCTGTGCATTGGCGCGGAACTGGCCTTCATCAAGAAGGTGCCGGGCACGGAGCACCTGCGCCAGGCGGCGGAGCGGCGCCTGGAGCGGCGTCCGCAGTTCTATTCCCGGGCGGCGGACCTGGAGCGGCAGATCGAACAGCTGGAGGCTGCCGGCGGACATCGCTGGACGGCGTTCTTCCGCTCCCTGCAGCGGCGGCGGGCGAGGGACGGGAACCGGGGGTGACGCTCCCCCGCGCCCGGCCCACTTTTTTTCGGTGGAACGGCGCAATAGGTTGGGATGGGTCGAAATCGACGCGATCCACCGCTCCTCATCCACCGAAAGCCGATGAGACGTACGCTGATCCCCGCCCTGGCCGCGGCGCTGCTCGCGGGCCCCGCCGCCGCGCAGGCCCCGCGCATCACCCCGCACGAGATCGACGGGCACCTGCGCTTTCTCTCCTCCGACCTGCTGGAGGGGCGCGCCCCCGCCACCCGCGGCGACCGGCTGACCACGGAGTACATCGCCAGCCAGCTGCGCGAGAGCGGCGTGGAGCCGGGGGTGAACGGCAGCTACTTTCAACGCGTCCCCATCGACATCGTGGGCGCCGTCCCCTCCACCATCCGCGTGAGCGCCGCCGGCCGCGCGACGGCGAACCTGCGCTATCCGGAAGAGGTCGTCGTCTGGGCGGGCTCCCCCGTGGAGCGGAGCGCCGTGAACGCGGAGATCGTGTTCGTGGGATACGGATCGAAGGCGCCCGAGTACAACTGGGACGACTTTGACGGGGTGGACGTGCGGGGCAAGGTGCTGATGGTGCTGGTGAACGATCCGCCGGCCCCGCAGAACGAGCCCAACCTGTTCGGCGGCCGGGCGATGACGTACTACGGCCGCTGGACGTACAAGTTCGAAGAGGCGGAGCGCCGCGGCGCCGCGGGAATGCTCATCGTCCACACCACGGAGCAGGCGGGCTATCCCTGGCACACCGTGGTGGGCTCGTGGGCCAAGGAGCAGCGGATGCTGCCGCGCAGCCCCAGCCTTCCCGCGCCGCTGGCCGTGCGGGGCTGGATCACCGACAGCGCCGCCACCGCGCTGCTGGGGCAGGCGGGGCTGAACCTGGCCGACCTGCGCCGCCGCGCCGAGCGCCGCGACTTTCGCCCGGTGCCCACGGGGATCACGCTGAACGCCGCGTTCCAGAACACGGTGCAGCACCTGGAGTCGGAGAACGTCGTCGGAGTCGTCCGGGGAAGCGACGCGGCGCTGCGCGACCAGTACGTGGCGTTCAGCGCGCACTGGGACCACCTGGGGATCGGGCCGGCGGTGGGCGGCGACTCCATCTACAACGGCTCGCTGGACAACGCCTCGGGCACGGCCGACGTGCTGGCCATCGCCCGCGCGGCGGCGGCGGGGCCGGCGCCCAAACGGTCGCTGCTGTTCGTCTTCGTGACGGCGGAGGAGTCGGGGCTGCTGGGGTCGGAGTTCTAT
>DASQBH010000313.1:0-6404 GCA_035635315.1 Longimicrobium sp. | reverse complement strand
GCTCGCGTCCCACGCCCGTAATGGTGCGGCTGGGGCGGTTGCGCTGATGGGCGTTCACGACCCTGTTCACCTGCTCCGCCAGCCGCCGGTTTCCCACCGCCTCCGCCAGGTGTCCCATCCGCGCGAGCAGCACAGGCCGGGGATCGCGCTCGTACGCCTCCTCCAGCTCGGGTTGGGCGAGCACCAGACTCTGCAGCCAGGTGAGCACCAGGTCCCGGTGGTCGCGGATGTCCGTTACCGTGAGCGAGAGCAGCACGCGCGCGGGTGGAAAAACCGTCAGCGTGACACCATCGACCTCCATCTCCTCAGTGGTAAGCTGACCTTTTGCCCTCGCCGGCAGAGGACGAATGGCAATGGAGAGCCCCGGCACCACCTCCAGCCTGCGCTCGCTGGCGCTGGAGGCGTGGGTCACGTGGAGCAGCGGGGGCGTGGACGCTTCTCCCATGAACAGGCGCACCACGGAGATACGGTCGATGGCGGCCGGTGCATAGGTGCGCAGGACCTCACCGACCAGGCGCCAGTAGTTCTGGCGTAGCGCGGAGTCGGCTTCGGAATGGGCCGGGCCCAGCACTACCCATCCCCATCCACCCGGCGTAAGCGCGAGCAGAGCATTTTCGCGCAGGTACCGTTGCGCGGCCGTGTCAGGCAGATCTTCGGGACCCCCAGCGTAGTGCTCGCGTTCGATCTGCTCTTGCCACCACGCAAGTGCTGCGTCACGTGGCGTGATTTCCGCCATTGCCGATGCCGCTTTGAAAGAGGGATGAGTTGAACAGCAGTAGGATTGTCGTAGCGACGTTAGTAGGAATAGCGTAGCATGGCAAGTAGGATTGGCGTAATACAGGCAGTAGGATCACCGTAGAGACGGTAGTAGATTGGCGTAGGGATCATGGTAGGATTGGCGTAGAGGTGATGGTAGGATTGGCGTAGGACGCCGGAAAGCCGCACCGAAACCTGTGGTGCGGCTTTCCTTACCTGGCGGTGCGGCCGCGCTCAGCCGCCGATGTCGAGGATGATCTGGATGGCGCCGAAGGGCACGTTGCGGCCGAACTGCGCGGCGGCGGCAACGGGGTCGAAGTAGTGCACCTCCAGCACGTTGGCGGTTTCGACGGTGCGCAGGTAGTCGACGTCGCCGTACCGCTGCGAGCCGACGAACACCGTGGGATAGCCGCGGGTGCCGCCCTGGTACTTGGGCACCAGCCACGCCGGCCGCAGCCGCTGCACCACCTCCAGCAGGTTGCCCCCCGCGTTGGCGCTTATTTCCTCCTCCGTAAGCAGGCGTGAGTTGCCGCGCCCCGGCGTCATCGCTCCCTTGGGCCCGCACGCCGCCAGCACCGCCACCATCAGCGCCCCGGCAACCAACCGCTGCATCTTCATCCACATTGCTCGCTCCCTCGGCTCGCTCCCTCGGCTCGGCCCTCATCGTCTCCTCCACACCCTCCGCACTCCTCGTACCCCGACCTCCATACTTTCGCACTCTCGCACTCCCGCACTCCCGCACTCCCGCACTTCGGCGTCGGGACCCCGCCCCCCATCCCCCGGGTACACGGAGGCCTGCTTAAACCACGAAAGAGCCCGGGAGGTTCGATGCGCTCATTTCCCATTCGCCCGCTGGTGGCGGCGGCGCTGCTTACGCTGGGCGCGGCCTGCGTCTCGGCCCAGGAAGACAAGATGGAAAACCGGCCGCCCAAGCAACCGGACGCACGCGACGCAAAGCCGCTGGACACCCAGCCCTGGCAGCTGCCCCCCGGGCAGCGGCCCTCGTTCGTGACGGCGGACTATTCGGCGTTCGGACTGGGGCTGTTCCGCCAGCTGGCCGACGCGCGCCCCAACGAGAACGTGGTCGTCTCGCCGCTGAGCGCGGGGCTGGCGATCAGCATGCTGGCCAACGGCGCGCAGGGCGAAACGCTGGCCGGCATTCAGCGCACGCTGGTGACGGGGATGGACGTCGAGACGCTGAACGGCACCAACCAGGCGCTGGTCCAGGCGCTGCGTGGCGGGGACGTGGAGCTGTCCATCGCCAACTCGCTCTGGGCCCGGCAGGGGATCCCGTTCCTTCCCGCGTTCCTGGACCGCAACCGCCGCTTTTATGACGCCGAGATCTCGACGCTCGACTTCGCCACTCCCGAGGCGGCGGCGCGCATCAACCGCTGGGCGAGCGACGGGACGAACGGGCGGATCACGCGGATGGTGGAGGACGGGCCGCTGGACGGGGACCTGATCCTGTACCTGATGAACGCGGTGTACTTCAAGGGCCGCTGGCAGGACGAGTTCCAGGCCAGCGCGACGCGGCCGCTGCCGTTCCACGCCGCCGGCGGGCGCACCGTGCAGCGGCCGATGATGCACCGCACGGGCGACTACGGCTACCTGCGGGCGGACGGGTTCCAGGGGCTGCGCCTGCCGTATCGCGGCGGCCGCTTTGCCATGTACGTGCTGCTGCCGGACCAGGGCTCCTCCGTCGCGGCGCTGCGGGGACGGCTCACGCCGGACGCGTGGGCGGAGTGGATGGGCGGGTTCGGCGCCCCGCGCGAGGTGCGGGTGGTGATGCCGAAGTACCGGATCAACGTGGAGTCCGGGCTCAACCGGCCGCTGCAGACGCTGGGGATGAGGGACGCGTTCAGCCAGGTGGACGCCAACTTTCGCGACATGCTGTCGGCGGAGTACCTGGCGCGGGGGAACGTGTACGTGAGCGAGGCCAAGCAGAAGGTGTTCATCGAGGTCAACGAAGAGGGCACCGAGGCCGCCGCCGTTACCGGCATCGAGGTGCGGACGACCAGCGCGCCCCCACAGCCCGTCTCCTTCGTCGTCGACCGGCCTTTCATCCTGGCCGTCCGCGACGACCAGACGGGCGCGCTGCTCTTCATCGGCCAGGTGAACGACCCCGTGACGGAGTAGATTTCGGCTTGAGGGCCGTGAGGGGGGAGATTGGCCGGACGCGCCCGTGCCGCGCTACCTTGCGCGGCACGGGTTCTTTCGGCCCGTGTTTTGGGGCGACGAGCGAGAGAAACAGCGACGGGACCAGACATGAGTGATGGCGAGACCCCCACTGCGGCCGTGTCCGCCCCAGGGGCGACGCGAGGCGTGGATTACGCCGCGTTCGGTGTGGACCTGTTCCAGCGCCTGGCGGATGCGGCACCGGACCAGAACGTGATCGTCTCGCCGCTGAGCGCCAATCCCGCGCTCAGCCTGCTGGCCAACGGCGCCACGGGCGGCACACTCGCCGGCATTCAGCAGGTGCTGGCGACGGGGCTGCCGCTGGACGCGATCAACGCCGCCAACACCGCCATGACCTCCGCGCTGCGCACGGACGGCGTCGAGCTCGCGGTCGCCAGCTCGCTGTGGGCACGGCTGGGCACGCCGCTGCTGCCGTCTTTCGTGGAGTGGAGCCGGCGGCTGTACGGCGCGCAGGCTGCCGCGGTGGACTTCAGCGCGGAAGCGGCGGTGCGCCAGATCAACGACTGGGTCATGGACCAGACGGACGGGCGCATCACGGAGATGGTGACGCACCCCATCGACCCCAACGTGATCCTGTACCTGTTGAATGCCGTCTACTTCAGGGGCGCTGGCAGGACGAGTTCAGCCCCGCGGATACGCGCGACCGCACCTTCCAGGCTCCGTCCGGCCCGGTGGAACGGCCGATGATGTCGCGGACCGGCGGCTACGGCTGGATGCGCGCTCCGGGATTTCAGGCGGTGCGGCTGCCGTACCGCGGCCGGCGGTTCGCCATGTACGTGCTGCTCCCCGATGCCGACCAGGGGCTCGCGCAGCTCCGGGAGAGGGTGACGGCAGAGGCGTGGCGGGAGTGGATGGGTGGATTTCGTCCCCAAAGCGTACACGTGGTAATGCCCCGATACCGGCTGGGCGTGTCGTCCGTGCTGAACGATCCGCTGCAGGCGATGGGGATGGCGGACGCGTTCGTCCCCGGCCGCGCGGAACTGGACGCGATGCTCCCGGCGGAGTACGTGGCCAAGAACGAGCCGTACGTAAGCAACGTGCTGCAGAAGGTGTTCGTTGAGGTGAACGAGGAAGGCACGGAGGCCGTTGCCGCGACCGCGGTAGAGGTCAGGGCGCGGGGCCCGGCTCCCCGTGTGAGGGAGTTTGTCGTGGATCGGCCCTTCATCCTGGCCGTCCGCGACGACCAGACGGGCGCGCTGCTCTTCATTGGCCAGGTGAACGACCCCGTGACACAGTAGATCGCCGCCGGCTACGACAGGGTCTGACGCAGAAGCGCAGAGAGGAGCGGACCGCCTCTCTGCGCTTCTTCGTCAGGGTTCCTGGCGTACCGAAAAACCTGCAACAGAATGGCCTCACGCAGAGTTAGCAGAGTTAGCGGAGTTTTCTCGTCGCGCTGAACAAACTCTGCTGACTCTGCTGACTCTGCGTGAGAAAAATCCCCTTTTTTGCCCGCGCGCGCTTGCCGCGGGGGGCGGGGGCTGTATCTTCGCCAGACACCCGTGACGAACGGCGAACCAGACCGAGGGAAAGCAGTGCCCATCAACCGATCCATCGCGTTCACCACCGCCGCGCTGGCGCTCGCGTCCGGCTGCGCGCCCGCGGCCACGGTGCAGAGCAGCCCGCCGGCATCCGCCCCGCAGGCGCAGACCGCGCCCGCCGTGCTGCCGCCGCGCTTTGCCGCCCAGCCCACGGTGGCGCAGATCACGCCGCGCGACCTGATGAGCCGGCTGTACACCATCGCCGACGACTCCATGATGGGGCGGCAGGCGGGGCACCACGGCAACTACATGGCGACGGAGTACATCGCCGCCGAGTTCCGCCGCATGGGGCTGGAGCCCGCGGGCGAGAACGGTACCTTCTTCCAGACCATCCCCCTCACCCTGACCGAGCTGGCGCCCGACGCGGCGCTGTCGGTGGACGGGGCGGCGCTGCGGCTGGGGACGGAGTTCGTGCCGCTGCCCCACATGGAGAGCCGCTTTACCTACGTGCCGCGGCTGGAGGTGCGCGACGCGCCGGTGGTGTTCGGCGGGCGGCTGGGCGAGCGGATGATCTCCGACGCGGACGCGGCCGGAAAGGTGGTGGTGGTGCTTCCGCCGATGGTCCGCAACGAGGTGAACTACCGCGTGTGGCTGGTGCCGCAGCCGCAGCTGCCCAGCGCGGCGGCGGTCGTGGTGGCGTCGCTGGACATCTCGTCGCAGAGCCTGCGCAACCTGCCGTTCTCGCAGCAGTCGGGGCTGGTGGACATCAGCCGGATCCCCACGCGCGGGCCGGCGGGTGTGCTGGTGTCGGCGGACGCGGCGCGGCGGATGCTGGGTGCCGACCCGGCCACGCTGGAGCCCGGGACGGCGGGACGGGCGCGGGTGAGCGGCCGCTTCAACTACGCGCCGCGCCCGGTCGCCGCGCCCGCGCGCAACGTGGTCGCCATCCTGCGCGGCTCGGACCCGGCGGTGAACCGGCAGTACGTCGGCATCAGCGCCCACAACGACCATGAAGGGTTCGCGGATCAGGCGGTCGACCACGACAGCACCATCGCCTACAACACGGTGATGCGGCCGCAGGGCGCCAACGATCCCGTAGGTACGCCCACCCCGGCGCAGTGGACGCGCATCCGCGCGCTGCGCGACAGCCTGTCGGCGGACGGCACGCGCAGGGACAGCATCTACAACGGTGCGGACGACGACGGCAGCGGCACGGTGGCGCTGCTGGAGATCGCCGAGGCGATGGCGGCCAGCCCGACGAAGCCGCGGCGCTCCATCCTCTTCCTCAGCCACACGGCGGAGGAGGCGGGGCTGCTGGGGTCGCAGCACTTCAGCGAGAATCCCACCGTGCCGCGCGACTCCATCGTCGCCGTGCTCAACATGGACATGGTGGGGCACGGGCGTGCGTCGGAGGTGCGGGGCGGCGGGCCATACAGCATCCAGATGATCGGCTCGCGGCGGCTGAGCACCGAGCTGGGCGACCTGATCGACGCGCTGAACGGCCGGCGCAATCCCCCCATGCAGATCGACTACTCGTGGGATGCGGCCGGCCACCCGTCCAACCGCTACTGCCGCAGCGACCACTTCATGTACGCGCGCTTCGGCATCCCCATCACCTACTTTTCGCTGGGGTACCATCCGCACTACCACATGGTGACGGACGAGGCGCAGTACATCGACTACGACCACTCCGCGCGCGTCGCCTCTTTCCTGCACGACATCGCGGCGGAGGTGGCCAACCGCCCGGGCCGCCTGGTGGTGGACGGGCCCCGGCAGGACCCCAACGCCCCCTGCCAGCAGTAAGAGAAAGGGTCCTCACGCAGAGTCAGCAGGGTCAGCAGAGCACAGGTCCTGGTGCCGCAGTCACTTTCGTTGCGCAACCTCATCCCGGGAAAGGGGATGATACCAGATCCGCAAAAAGATTGGGTTTCATACGGAGCAACGGAGGAACGGAGATCATGCTCCCTCTCCGTT
>DASQBH010000312.1:0-2536 GCA_035635315.1 Longimicrobium sp. | reverse complement strand
ATGCTGTGCAGCCACATGGACGTGGTCGACGCCGGCGACGCCGAGGGGTGGGAGTACGACCCCTGGGGCGGCGTGGTGGCCAACGGGTGCCTGCACGGCCGCGGGACGATGGACGTCAAGGGGCAGCTGGCCCTGCAGGTGTACGCCGCCGCCCGCTTCGTGGACGAGCGCCCCGCCGGCGACATCCGCCTGGTCTTTACGGTGTTCGAAGAGAAGGGCGGGTGGGGGATGATGCACCACATGGAAACGCTGGACGTGCGCCCCGGCGCGGTGATCCTGGGCGAGGCCACGGGGTGCGACCTGTGCACGGGGCACCGCGGCCACGCGGAGCTGGCGGTGGAGATCCACGGCCTGGCCGCGCACGCCAGCGCCCCGGAGCGCGGGTGCAACCCCAACCACGCGCTCCCCTACGTGATGCTGGCGCTGCGCGAGCTGGCCGCCGCGCAGCCGCGCGACCCGGTGCTGGGACGCGCCACGCTCACGCCCACGGTGGTGGAGACGTGGCCCAAGAGCGGAAACGTGATCCCCGACCGGGTGCGCGTCACGCTGGACATGCGCGTGCTCCCCGGGTGGAACGAGGACGAAGCGGTGGCGGAGCTCCGCGGGCTGCTGGCGGAGCGGGTGCCCGAGATGGCCGGCCTGCGCGTGGAGGTGGTCCCCGGCCGGGTGACGCACCGCGCCTGGACGGGGTGGGTGGACGAGCACAGCAACTTCACCCCCGGCTACCTGCTCCCCGACGAGCACCCGGTGGTGGAGGCCGCGGCCGCGGCGCTGCGCCAGGCGCTGGGCACCACCCCCGCCATCCGCCAGTGGAAGTTCGGCACGGACGGCGGGCACAGCTGCGGCACGCACGGCATCCCCACCATCGGCTTTGCGCCGGGGCTGGAGACGCTGGCGCACACCAACCGCGAGCGGCTGGACCTGGCCCAGGCGCGCCGCGCCTACGACGCCTACCCCACGCTCATCCGGGGCGTGCAGGCGGGGCTGCAGGCGGCGCGGGGCATCCCCATCCGCGGCATCCACCAGCGCGTCCTCGCCGGCGTCCCCTAGCGGATCCGCCGGACGCGCTGCCCCTCCGCATCGGCGCGAAGGGCAAGGCGCGGAGACAGACGGCGAGACGGCGACGGCAGACGGCAGACGGAACGACGGAACGACGGCAGGCCGCACACGATCCCCGAATCCCGCCCAGGCGGAGGCGGGAAGGCGGCTGAGGATTCCCGGTGGGAACTGTCCGGATGGGGGACGACATCGTCCCGCGAGCGGATGGCGCCGCGACCCGCTGCAGGATTCACACGTTTGCGGCACAACGACGGAACCGATTCGAGGTCCAGCCCGCGCTTCGACTGACGCGCGCGCCCGGGACCGCTACCATGAAGTGGGGTGCTACGGCCCTCCCACCGCACCCCGAACTACCCTCCGGTACTACGATGGACACGTTTCTCCAGGACCTTCGCTTTGCGCTGCGCACCCTGCGGCGCTCCCCCGGCTTTGCGCTGGTGGCGGTGCTCACCCTGGCCCTGGGCATCGGGCTGAACACCGCCATCTTCAGCGTGGTGAACGGCGTGCTGCTGCGGCCGCTCCCCTTTCAGCAGCCTGACGAGCTGGTGCGCCTGCACCACGTGCACCCCGAGAAGGCCGCCGAGGGCGGCCCGTTCAGCCCGCTGGACCTTCAGGACCTGCAGGCGGGCGCCACCGGCTTCGAGTCGCTCGCCGGCTACCTGCACCAGCCCGGCGAGACCACCATCAACGTCACCGCCGACGGCGGCGAGCCGGCGCAGGTGCAGGCGGCGTACGTGTCGAAGGAGTTCTTTCCCCTGCTGGGCGTGAACGCCGCCCGCGGCCGCACCCTGCGCCCGGAGGAGAACGTCGCCGGGGCCGACCGCGTGGCCGTGCTGAGCGACGCCCTGTGGCGCAGCCGCTACAACGCCGACCCGGCGGTGCTGGGAAAGACGGTTACCCTGGAGGGCAATCCCACCACCATCGTGGGGATCATGCCCGCCTCGTTCTCCTTTCCGGGGCGTGAGGCCGAGGTATTCGTCCCCCTGTCGCTCATCGGCGAGGACGACATCCCCAACCTGCGCCAGCTGCGCTGGCTTGAGGTGGTGGGCCGCCTGCGCCCGGGGACCACGCCCGAGGCGGCGCTGGGCTCGGTGAACGGGGTGCTGGGCCGCCTGGCGGGCGAGCACGCCGACAGCAACGAGGGGTGGAGCCGCGCCCGGATGGAGACGCTGCAGGACGCCATCGTGGGCCCGGTGCGCCCCGCGCTGCTGGTGCTGCTGGGGACGGTGGCGCTGGTGCTGCTGGTGGCGTGTGCCAACCTGGCCAACCTGCTGCTGGCCCGCGCCTCGGCGCGCGAGCGCGAGATCGCCGTCCGCACCGCCATGGGCGCGCAGCGCGGCCGCCTGGTGCGGCAGCTGCTCACCGAGAGCCTGGTGCTGGCCCTGCTGGGCGGCGTGCTGGGGCTGGTGCTGGCCGTGGCCGGCGTCAGGGCCCTCGTCGCGCTGAGCGCGGGGACCATCCCCCGTCCCGAAGAGGT
>DASQBH010000311.1:0-7425 GCA_035635315.1 Longimicrobium sp. | reverse complement strand
GGCGAGCAGGATGGCCGCCAGCGACAGGACGAGGGGGATGCGGGTCCGCCTTCGCGCGGAGGGCGGATGCACGGGCGGGGGGGCGGCGCGGGGGCGCGGCGGGGTGCGGGTGCTCACGCGCGGAGCGCGGCGGCGGCGGATTCAGACGGCGGCATGGCGAAGCGCCCCGGTGTCGTACTTGCCGGCGGGGGTGCGGGGAAGAGCCTCGTGAACCTCGATGCGCGCGGGGTGCATCCACCGCGGCATCTCCGCGCGGCAGAAGGCGTGCAGACGTTCCCGCGAGCCGCCGACCGCCAGCACCACGTGCGCCACGATCCGCTCGCCCCGCGCGGCGTCCCGCTCCGCCGTGACCACCGCCTCGGCCACCTGGCCGGAGGCGTGGAGCACGTCGGCCACCTCGTCCGGCCCCACGCGGTAGCCCTGCGTCTTGATCAGCCGGTCGCGCCGGCCCACGAAGTACAGAAAGCCCGCCGGGTCGCTCCGCACCACGTCGCCGGAGTGCACCGCGCGCGCGCCGCCCGGCGCCGGGCGAAAGACGGCGGCGGTGCGGGCGGGATCGTTCCAGTACCCCAGCGCCACGGTGGGCCCGCGGTGCACCAGCTCCCCCCCGCGCCCCGGCGGGCAGGGACGCCCGTGCGCATCCACCACCTCCACCGTGGCGCCGGGGATGGCGCGGCCCATGGAGCCGGGGCGGCGCTCCACCTCTCCCGGCGGCAGCCAGGTGCTGCGCATCACCTCCGTCATCCCGTACATCAGGTGAAGCGAGGCTTGCGGATGGATGCGCCGCAGCCGGGCGGCGGACTCCCGCGGCAAGTGGCCCCCGGCGTTCTGCAGGATGCGCAGCGAGGGAATGGGGGCGGCGGTGAACTCGGGCGCCTGCAGCAAGGTGTGCCAGAGCGGGGGGACGGCGGCCAGCACCGTCACTTCACGGCCGCGGAGGGTGCGCGCCACCGCGCTGGCCAGCGGCGACGCCTCCACCACCAGCGCGCCCCCCGTGGCCACCGCGCACAGCAGCTGGTTGAAGCCGTAGACGGAGCTGAAGGGAAGGAGCGACGCCGTGCGGTCGTCCGCGCGCAGCCCCAGGTACCCCGAGACGGTGTCCGCGCACGCCCGCAGGTTGCCGTGGGAAAGGAGCACGCCCCTGGGCAGCCCCGTGGAGCCGGAGGTGTAGACGATCTGCGCCGCCTCGTTCTCCTCCACGGGAGCGGGCACCCCGTCGTCCCGGCCGTCGACGTCGGCGGCAAGGATCCGGACGGCACACGTCCCGAGCGGGCGGGGGTGGCGGGCCAGCACTCCCGCGGAGGTGACCAGGACGCGCACGCCGGCGTCGCGCAGCACGTGCTCCACCTGGCGCGGGCGCAGCGAGTCGTTCACCAGCACGCCGATGGCCCCGGCCGCCACCGCGCCGAACCACGCCGCCGCCGCGTCGGCGCCGCGCGGCAGCAGCACGGCCACGCGGTCCCCGCGCCGCACCCCGCTGCCGCGCAGTGCCCGGGCGAACGCCCCCGCCCGCCCCGCCAGCGCGCCGTACGACACCGCGTCGTCCGCGCAGACGAACGCGGGATCGTCCGGCGCGCGCTCCGCCGCGGCCCACAGCAGGCCGGCCGCGTTCGGCGACCAGGTGGGAAGAGACGAGTGGGCAGTCATGGCGGGAGGGGTCTCGCGGGGAGCTGCGCACGCGGGGCGCGCACGCATTCCGAGCACGAAGGGGCAGGCACGGTGCCACGGATCTGCCCCCCGCCCGCGTCGGAATCACCCTTTCCACCCACTGCCGGCACCCGCCCCCCGTCTCACCTGTTGCGGTGCCGCAACACCGCCTCCGCGCCCGCTCCAGCGCCCCTCCGCCGCGAATCCACGCCTCTCCCTCGCGCCCGCCCCTTGCACGGATCACCGGCGCGACCCGACTCGACCCGCTCGCACTCTCGCACTCTCGCACTCTCGCACTCTCGCACTCTCGCACTCTCGCACTCTCGCACTCTCGCACTCCCGCACTCCCGCACTCTCGCACTCTCGCACTCTCGCACTCCCTCGCCCCCATGCTCGTACGCCCCTTCACCCCCGACGACGTCGCCTCCGTGGCGGAGCTGCGCGGCCGCGTGTTCCGGCAGGCGCGGCGTTCGGGGGCGGAGTTGCAGGGGTACCTGCGGCAGGTGTTCTTCGAGAGCCCCTGGCACGACCCGGAGCTCCCCGCGCTGGTGGCGGACGACGGGGGGACGATCACGGGGTTCGTGGGGGTGGTGCCGCGCCCGTTCACCCACGGCGGCCAGCGGCTGCGGGGGGCGGTGGCAACGCAGATCATGGTGGCGCCGGAAAGCCGCGGGCTCACGGGGCTCCGGCTCATGCAGGGCGCGTTCGCGGGCCCTCAGGACCTGCTCTTTGCCGACGTGGTGAACCCCGTAGTGCGACGTGTGTGGGAGCGCTCCGGCGGGAGCACCGCGCTGCTGTACGGCTTTCACTGGATCCGCACGCTGCGTCCCGCGCGCCACGCGGCCGCCGGCCTGGGGCAGGCGCCGCTGGCGCGCGGCACCCGGTTCCTGGCGGGCCCGCTGTTCCGCATCGCGGACTCGGTGGCGGCCCCTCAGGCGGTGCGCACCGCGCCCTCGTTCGCGGTGGAGCCGATGGCGGACCTCGGCGCCCTCCCCGCGCTGCTGGCGCGCACCGCCCCGCGCGGAGCCATTCTCCCCGTGTACGATCCGGACGCGCTGGCGTGGCTGATGGAGCACGCCCGCGAGCGCTGGCGCGACGAGCGGGTGGAGGCGGTGCTCGTTCGCGGGGCCGACGGCGAGCCCGTGGGCTGCTTCATCTACCTGAACGGCGGCGCCGGGACCGCGCAGGTGCTTCAGCTGGCGGCGCTCCCCCCGCACCGCGGCGCGGTGCTGCGCCAGCTCTTTCGCCACGCCTGGCAGGCGGGCGCGGCGGCGGTGCGCGGACGCGCGGACCCGCTGTGGATGGACGAAGTGGGTGCCGCCGGCTGCCGCTGGGAGCGATCAGGCGAGGGGATCATCGTCCACGCGCGGCGTGCGGAGCTGCTGGCCGCCCTGCTTCGCGGCGATGCCGTGCTCGGCGGCCTGGATGGCGAGTGGTGGCTGGACTTCTGAGGACTTCACCGACGTCCGCGACCCTTTCGTCGATCCGCGCCCACCTCATCAGCTAATCCGTATTCGGCTCAGCACAACGCTGTCGTTTCGCGGGGACGCCGCGCGGAACCATCGCACGACAAGGTTCATCCTGGATCTGGCTGCGCGCCGATCATCACCCTTCGCCACGCGCCACTCCGTGTCCCGCACGTCCGCCGTGGCGGGGCGCACCATGCTTCCCTGGAGACGTCGGGAACGGGAGAGGGATGGAAGCGCGGCAGGGGGCCATCCGCGTTTTTTTCAGGAACCCCGTGGTCGTCCGGAGCGCCCCGCAGCCCGCCATTGCGGCTTTACCTGATGCGCGATCCCGTAATCCCTGTCCTTGCACCACCGCTGCGGGAACCCGCCGTCTTCGTCGCGCTCCGCGACTTTGCAGGATCGCGCATCAGGTGTTCGCGACGGCCGGGTCCGGTGCGCTTCCGGCGGCATCTGCGCTCCGGCGGGCATCGTCAGCCGACTGATGATGGGGGATGAGCATGGAGAGGTCCCATCAAAAAAACCTTTTTTCAGGAACCCCGTGGTCGTCCGGAGCGCCCCACGGCCCGCCATTGCGGCTTTACCTGATGCGCGATCCCGTGAACCGTCCTCGCGCACCACCGCTGCGGGAACCCGCCGTCTTCTTCGCGCTCCGCGACTTTGCGGGATCGCGCATCAGGTGTTCGCGACAGCCGGGTCCGGTGCGCTTCCGGCCGGCATTGGCGACGGCTGATGAGGATGGGGATGAGCATGTGGGGTCCCCTCAAAAAATGCGGATGGCCCCTCACTGCGTCCGCACCATCCACTCAAAAAATGCGGATGGCCCCTCACTGCGTCCGCACCATCCACCCGACCCGACGTTCAACGCCCGATGTCCAACCCGAAACGGGAGAGCGCTTCGCCAGCTTTCGGGAATGCCGCCGATACGACGGCGGATACGAATCCGGAAAGCATCAGGCACAGGTGAGCCACGGACCCACCACCGCCAGACTCCGGTGTGTGGCGACGACCGTTGCGGCGGCGCATCAGCGGGGGAGCGGGGCGCGGAGGATGTCAATCTTCCAACCCTTTCATTCACAACGATTTACGAAAGCGGACGCATCCACTGCGGTGTACGTACGCGGATTGCTCTCCCCGATGCCGCCCACCGGTGGCCGCGCCCGCCCCCCATCCAACGAGAAGCCCTCCATGCAGGACGCCCCGCCGGACGACGTTCCCCGCGCCGACGCCCCACCCGCCATTTCGCACGACCGCCTGATGCAGGCGCTGCAGGCCGAGCACGCCCTGCGCGGCCTTTCCGCGCGGCTCTCCGTGGCGGCGGCGCGCCCGCAGGGGCCCGCGGCCGCCGCGCAGGCGCTGGCCGTGCTGGCGCCGGAGGAAGGCGCCGCCTGGCTGGTGGAGGAAGCGTCCACCGCGCGAGGGGCGCTCTCGCGTGGGGACCGCGGCTACCTGCTGGAGACGCTGGCCGCCCAGGCCGCCGCCCGCGCCGACGCCGCCCTGGCCCGCCAGTGCGCCCGCGCCGCCGCGCGCCACCCCGAGGCCGCCACGCCGGAGTGCCTGGCCACTTTGTCCATCACACTGCCGGCGGGCGAGCTGGACGCGGAGGCCGGCGCGCTGCTCCGGCGGCTGCTGGACCGCCACCCCGCGCACCCCGGCCTGCTGCGCGCCACCGCCGAGATCCTGCTGAGTTCCGGCGACGGCGCCCGCGCGCACGACATCCTTACCCGCCTGGGCCGGGCAGATCCCTCGCCCGCCACCGTGGAGTGGGTGATGGCGTCGCGCGCGCGGCTTCCGGACGCGTTCGGCCCGCGCGCCCGGGTGGCGGTGCTCTCCACCTTCACCATCGACCCCGTGCGGCCGTTCCTGGACGTGGAGCTGCGCGCCGCGGGGATGGTGCCGGAGATCTACGTGGCGCCCTTCGACGCGTGGGAGCGCGAGGTGCGCGACCCCGCCAGCGGGCTGCGCGCCTTTGATCCCCACGCCGTATGCTTTGCCCTGGCCGCGGACGACCTGCTGCCGGAGCTGGCGGGCGCTCCCGCGCCCGACGCCCTGCGCGCCGCGGGGGCGCAGGCGGTGGACCGGATCACCGCCGCGGTGGCCGCGCTGCGGGCGTGGTCGCCGGCCGCCGCCCTCGTCCACTCCTTCGTCAGCGCCTGGCCGGACCCGCTGGGCCCCGCGGCGGCCGGCGGAGACGCGCGGGGGCGCATCCTGGCGGAGCTGGACGCGCGGCTGGCGGGGCAGCTGTTCGACTTTCCCGACACCTGGCTGCTGGACCTGGAAGAGGTGCTGGCGCGGCGCGCGGACGGCGCCATGGAAGACCCGCGCCTGCGCCACCTGGCGCGGATGCGGCTGGGCCCGCGCGTGCTGCCGGAGGTGGCGCGCGCCTGGACCGGCTACCTGGCGCCCCTGCGGGGGGCGACGAAGAAGTGCGTCGTCCTGGACCTGGACGACACCCTGTGGGGCGGCGTGGTGGGCGAGGAGGGCGCGCGCGGCATTCGCCTGGGCGAGCAGTCTCCGGGCTCCGAGTTCGTGGAGCTCCAGCGCTGGCTGGCCACCCTTCCCCCGCGCGGCATCCTGCTGGCCGCCGTAAGCAAGAACAACGAGGCCGACGCCATGCAGGTGCTGCGGAAGCACGACGCCATGGTGCTGCGCCCCGAATCGTTCGCCGCCATGCGCATCAACTGGCTTCCCAAGCACGAGAACGTGGCCGCCATCGCCGGCGAGCTGGGGATCGCCACCGATGCCATCGTCTTCGTGGACGACAACCCCGACGAGCGCGCCCTGATGCGGCGGATGCTTCCCGAGGTGCTGACGGTGGAGCTCCCCGCCGATCCCTCCGGCTACCGCGCCGCGCTGGAGTCGCTCCCCCAGCTGCGCACGCTGCGCCTGACGGCGGAGGACCGCGCCCGCGCCGGCGCGTACGCGGCGCGGCGGGAGCGCGAGCAGGCCCGGCCGCCGGGGGGGTCCATGCACGACTACCTGCGCTCGCTGGAGATCCGCGCCCGGGTGGCGCCGCTGGACGCCTCCACCCTTCCCCGCGTGGCGCAGCTGTTCGAGCGCACCAACCAGTTCAACCTCACCACCCGCCGGCACGACGCCGCCTTTCTGCGCGCGCGGGCCGCAAGCCCGGCCTGGCGCATGTGGACGCTGCGGGCTGCGGACCGCTTCAGCGACCACGGGCTGGTGGGCGCGGCGCTGGCGCGGGTGGAGGGGGACGTGTGGACGGTGGAGAGCCTGCTGCTGAGCTGCCGCGCCATCGGCTTCGGGCTGGAGACGGCGCTCCTGGCCACCGTGGCCGCCGAAGCCCGGGCCGGCGGCGCGGCCGTCCTCTGCGGCGAGTTCGCTCCCACCGAAAAGAATCGCCCCGCCGCGGACTTCTGGGCGCGCCACGGCTTTGCGCCGCGCGGCACGGCGGACGGCGTGGAGACGTGGGTGCGCGACCTCGAACCTCCCGCGGTGGAGGTGCCGGAGTGGATCCAGATGGAGAACGACGATGCCTCCTGAGCTGCTGCTGGGCCGGGTGTTGGGCGTTGAGCCCGCGTCGCTGGACGACGCCACCTCCAGCGCCACCCTTTCCACCTGGACTTCGCTGGCCCACGTGAACCTGCTGCTGGCGATGGAGACGGCGTACGGGGTGCGGCTCACCGTGGAGGACGCGCTGGAGGCCACCAGCGTGGGCGCCATCAAGCGCGTCCTGGCACGGCGGGGGGCGCGATGGTAGCCGCCGCCTCCTCCGCGTCGCCCGCTTTCCCCACGGCATCGCCCACGGCGGCGCCCGCGCCGACGGGCGTGATTCGCGTGGGGGCGGAGCACGCGGAGCCGCTGGCCGCCTTCTACCGCGAGACGTGGGACGCGGGCGCCACCGGGGGCTCCGTGCACGCCGCCCGCCGCGCCGCCGCCGCGCGCAACCCCGTGGACCCGGGCACACCCCCGCCCACCTGGCTCTTCCTGGCCAACGGGCGCCCCGTGGGCCACCTGACGACGATCCCCATCCGCCTGTGGACGTCGGCGGGGGAGCGGCCGGCGCACTGGCTCAAGGGGCTGATGGTGCTCCCCTCGCACCGCAACGGGCCCGTGGGCTTCTTTCTCCTCCGCGAGGCCCTGGCGCAGGTGGAGCTCGCCCTCTCCGCCGCCGTGGCCCCGGACGCGCGGGCGCTGCTGCAGGCGGCGGGGCTCACCGACCTGGGGGCGCTGCCCAACGCCGTGCGCGTGCTCAACCCCGCGCGGGTGATGCGGTCCGTGGATCCCGGCGCGCTGGGTGCCGCCCTGCCGCGGCCCCTGCGCGCCGCGGCCGCGCGCGTACGCCGCTCCC
>DASQBH010000310.1:0-3336 GCA_035635315.1 Longimicrobium sp. | reverse complement strand
CACGTGGCGCCGCGAATCTACCCCTTCCCAGTAGTCCATCACCGCCCGCTTCGCCTTGGGATGCGCGAACGAGAAGCCGAGGCGTCCGATCAGGTGCAGCGGCGACCCCGTCGCCGCGCAGAGCCGCGCCACGTTCCCCGCGTTCCCCGGGATCTCCGGCTCGTACAGCGCTACGTGGATCGGTTGATGACGATCATCCATCACAGCCGTTCTGACCTCGAAGAAGATTGATTCGGTCGATGCCGCCGCTCCAGCGACCCGACGGCGCGCATCAGTGTATCACCCCACGGCAGACGATGCGCCGCACCGCATGCGGCGCCGATCGACCGGGAACCGCACGCGACCCATGGACGTCGCGGAGCGGTTCCGGTTTTTACTCCGTGTGGATGAGGCAGATGCCGGAACCGATTCCGTTTTCCGTACTGGACCTGGCGCCCATCGTGGAGGGCGGCAGCGCCGGGCAGGCGCTGCGCAATTCGCTTGACCTGGCGCAACACGCCGAGCGCTGGGGCTACCGCCGCTTCTGGCTGGCCGAGCACCACAACATGCCCGGCGTGGCGAGCGCCGCGACGTCCGTCATCATCGGCCACGTGGCGGCGGGCACGTCCACCATCCGGGTGGGCGCGGGCGGCATCATGCTCCCCAACCACTCCCCACTGGTGATCGCCGAGCAGTTCGGCACGCTGGAGGCGCTGTTCCCGGGCCGCATCGACCTGGGGCTGGGCCGCGCGCCCGGCAGCGACCAGGTGACCGCCCGCGCCCTCCGCCGCACCCTTGCGGGCGAGGTGGACGCCTTTCCGCAGGACGTGCTGGAGCTGATGGGCTACTTTGCCGACGCGGACCCCGCCGCCCGCGTCCGCGCCATCCCCGGCGCGGGGCAGAACGTGCCGGTGTGGATCCTGGGGAGCAGCCTGTACGGGGCGCAGCTGGCGGCCGCGCTGGGCCTGCCGTACGCCTTTGCGTCGCACTTTGCGCCGGGGATGATGATGCAGGCCCTCGACGTGTACCGCGAGCGCTTCGAGCCGTCCGCGCAGCTGGACCGGCCGTACGTCATGCTGGGCTTCAACGTCTTCGCGGCGGATACGGACGACGAGGCGCGGGTGCTGATGACCTCCATGCAGCAGGCGTTCGTCAACCTGCGCCGCGGCCGCCCCACGCCCCTGCAGCCGCCCGTGGCGGGTTTCGAGAACACGCTGCAGCCCTTCGAGCGGGCGATGCTGCACGAGGTGCTGGCCGCCACCGCCGCCGGGGCCATGGAGACGGTGCGCGCCGGCCTGCGCTCGTTCATCGCCCGCACCGGCGCCGACGAGCTGATGATCACCTCGCAGATCTACGATCACGCCGCCCGCGTGCGCTCTTACGAGATCACCGCCCAGGCCCGCGACGCCCTGGGCGCCACGGCCGAGGTCGCGCCGGCGGCCTGACCGGTGATCGAATCGGAACGGATCGGAGTGGTGTGGAGAGGGTGTCACTGACCCTGGCGCGAGACCTGTCATCCTGAGGGAGGCGCCGCTCCGCAACCTGCTGATACGAAATACTTTGGCGCCGACCGAAGGACCTTGCCGGCAGAACCGAGGGGCTGGATCGCTGCCCGGAATCATGCCCTACGGCTTGATCGGGGATTGGGAAAATACAGAGCGGTGTCATCCTGAGGGAGGCGCCGCTCTGTCGTTTCCGGTTCCCCACAGTGTGGCGCCGACCGAAGGACCTTGCCGGCAAAAACCGTGGGGCCGGATTTCCGCCGCGCAGCCTGCCCCTCGCCATCGGAGAGAAGATCCTTCGGTCGCGCGCAAGCACTTGTGTGGCTTATGAATCCACGTGGTGCGCTCCCTCAGGATGACACGCGTCTTCGCGCTTCCTGGTGTTCAGCAGCACCATCTCACCTTCACCCCTCGATGCAGCTACCGCTCGCGCACAAACTCCATGTTGAACAGGCGCGGCGTGGATGCGTCGAACGCGATCACCCGGCCAGCGGCGTCGCGGCGGAACAGCACCAGCACGTAGCCGTCGGAGAACGCGTCACGGCCGGCGTAGCGCAGCTCCGTCGTATCACGCGGGAGCGCCGCCCGCAGCCGGTCGCTGCGAACCTCCAGGTGCCACTCCGAATCCAGCTCCTCGCTGCGGTAGACGCCGGCGTAGTCCGCCAGCGCCGGCCGCGGCTCGGCAGGCCCGGGCGCATCGAAGACGGCGGCCGCCGACACGCCGTGCGAGTGCTCCTCCATCCGCATCCCGCCGTCCGGCCGCAACCTGAACGCGATCTCCGTCGGCTGCCCGCGCACGCGAAAGCGGTCGGGGGCGATGGGAACCAGGTCGTACCACGTCGCCACGTACCGCACCGCGAACCGCCCGTCCCGCCACTGCACGAACCGCGGCTGCGCCCCCGTGCGGCTGACGTAGAACCCGAAGTACCGCGCCGCCGCCGCGGAATCGATCCCCGCCTCCGCCTGCACGGGATGCCCCGCCTCCGCAAACGCCTGCGCCAGAAAGAGGTCCGCCACGCGCTCCGTAAGCCCGCCGGGCTCCGCCGTGCGCGTATTGCAGGTGGTGAGGAACGAGATGCGCTGGTCGGGAAAGCGCCACCACTGCGCGCGAAAGCCGTACGCCTGCCCGCCGTGCCAGTCCCTCCGCACCCCGCGGTACGGCTCACGGTGCATCCCGAACGAATACGTCGAAAGCGAACCGCCGTTCAGCCGCAGCGAATCGCGCAGGACCGCCTGCACCGCTGCCCCGCCGAGCGTGGGCGCGTAGAAGTGGCGGTCCCACTTCGCCAGGTCCTCCGGGGTGGTCAGCAGCCCGGCATCCCCGCCTCCCGGCTCGGCCGGCGGCATCTGGTGCGCCCAGCCGGTGTCGGCACGCGCGTAGGCGTGCGCCCGGTCCGCGGGCGCGACGCTGTCCGTCGGCAGCCGCGTGTTCGCCATCCCCAGCGGGCGAAAGATGCGCTCGTGCAGAAACGCGGCGAGCGGCTGCCCCGACACCCGCTCCACCACCCACCCCAGCAGGTGAAAGCCGCTGTTGGAGTACAGGTACTGGTCGCCCGGGGTGACGCTGAGTCCGTTGGCGCGCAGAAGCAGCTGCGTGCCGCTCATCCCGTTCGCCGCAAGCACGGGGATCTCCGTGTACTCGCGCACCCCGCTCGCCTGGTTCAGCAGGTGCCGCAGCGTGACCGTATGCGGATACGCCGGCAGCTCGGGGACGTGCTTGCGGATGTCGTCGTCCAGCGAAAGCCGCCCCTCCGCCGCCAGCATGGCGACGGCGTAGGCGGTGAACTGCTTGGTCAGCGACCCGCCGTCGATCACCGTCCGCGTCGACGGCGCCTCCCCCGTCTCCCGGTTCGCC
>DASQBH010000309.1:0-6260 GCA_035635315.1 Longimicrobium sp. | reverse complement strand
GGATGCGCCGAACCTCGGGGCGCGCATCGCCCCCGATCCACCCGCCGTCCGCACCCCCGTTCCGCCGGCCCCCGCGGCCCCGCATTGTCCCCTGAAACACCACCGAAACAAAACGCGGACTTCGCGTTGACACCGCGCGGGGCGGCCGGTAAGTTGCCGCCACCGTCGGCCCCCTGAATGCAGTCGCACGCGGACCACTGACCGGCGGCCCGGAAACTCTCGCACATCGGCCTGAAGATGATAGACAAGATCACGGTGGTTGGGGCGGGGAACGTGGGCGCGACGGCCGCCCAGCGCGTCGCCGAAAAGGAGCTGGCGCGCACGGTGGTGCTCATCGACATCGCCGAGGGCATTCCCCAGGGCAAGGGGCTGGACCAGTGGGAGTCGGCGCCCGTCGAGGGCTTCGACACCCGCCTCATCGGCAGCAACGGCTACGAGGAGTCCGCCGGCAGCGGCATCTACATCGTCACGGCCGGCATTGCCCGCAAGCCGGGGATGAGCCGCGACGACCTGCTGAACACCAACGCAGGCATCGTGCGCTCCGTGTGCGAGAACATCGCCCGCGTGAGCCCCGACGCCATCATCATCATGGTCAGCAACCCGCTGGACGTGATGTGCTACGTGGCCAAGGAGGCCACCGGCTTCCCCAAGGAGCGCATCATCGGCATGGCGGGTGTGCTGGACACGGCGCGCTACCGCTCGTTCCTGGCCGAGGCGATCGACGTCTCGGTAGAGGACATCCAGGCGATGGTGCTGGGCGGCCACGGCGACACCATGGTGCCGCTCATCAGCTACACCACGGTCAGCGGCATTCCCATCACGCAGCTGATCGACCAGGCGCGCCTGGACGCCATCGTGGACCGCGCGCGCAACGGCGGCGCCGAGATCGTGAAGTACCTCAAGACGGGGAGCGCCTACTACGCCCCGTCGTCCGGCGCGGTGCAGATGGCCGAGGCGATCGTCAAGGACAAGAAGCGCATCCTGCCCTGCGCCGCCTGGCTGGAGGGCGAGTATGGGATCAACGGCATCTTCCTGGGCGTGCCCTGCAAGCTGGGGAAGACGGGGCTGGAGAAGGTGATCGAGGTCACGCTTACGGACGACGAGAAGGCGGCGCTGGAAAAGAGCGCCGAGGCCGTCCGCGAGCCCATGCGCGTGCTGGGCGCGAACGTCTGATCCGCGCGACCCACGCCGCGCCGCGCGCCCCAGGGGCACGCGGCGCGGCGCTTGTTGTACAGAGGGGGGCAGGGAAGAGGGAATAGGGAATAGGGAATAGGGAATAGGGAATAGCCTGCAACGGCAACGCGGAAACCGCGGTGCCGTCCCGATTCCGAACTCCGAGAGAGTACCGCACCATGGCATCCGAATTCCGGGCGCGCTCGCTGGGGAGCGCCTTGCGCTACAAGGGCAACGCGGGGATGTGGACCTGGCTCCTGCACCGCGTGACGGGGCTGGGCATCCTGGCGTTCCTCATCATCCACGTGGCCGACACCGCCATCGTGGTCTACAACCCCGAGTTCTACGACCACACGCTGGACATCTACCGCAGCCCGCTGTTCCGGGTGGCGGAGCTGGCCATCTTCTTCGCCGTGGTCTACCACGCGCTCAACGGGCTGCGCATCATCATCCAGGACTTCTGGCCGATCGCGATGATGCACCAGCGCCGGCTGGCCTGGGCGGCGGCCGGCATCACCGCCGTCGTCATCCTTCCCATCGCCTGGATCATGCTCGCTCCGCTCGTCGGCCTGGCCCCCGAGCCGGGGGTGGAGCGGCACGAGCGGCGGATGCGGGAGCGCGGCGCCTCGTACGAGCTGCAGGTGAGCGCGCCGGCGCAGCAGAACGCGCCCGTGACGATGGAGGCTGCCCGATGAGCACGGTGGCGGAAGAGACGCCCTCCGGGCGCGGCGCGCCCAAGCGCGGCGGCGGCTACGAGCGCCCCACGGCGTACGAGCGGCCCGGCGCGCAGATGACCAAGAAGGGGAAGTTCGAGCTGTACAGCTGGGTGTTCATGCGCGTGAGCGGGGTGCTGCTGCTCTTCATGGCGCTGTACCACCTGTACTGGTGGAACATCGTGGTGGGCGTGGAGCACCTGAGTGCGCAGCTGGTGCTGGAGCGCTGGAGCAACCCGCTGTGGCGGCTGTTCAACGTGGCGCTGGCGACCTTCGCCATGCTGCACGGGCTGAACGGCGCCCGCTATTCGATCGAGGACTACATCCGCAAGCCGGGACTCCGTAAGGCCGTCAAAGCGGTCGTCTACGGCATTGTCCTGCTGGCGCTGGCCTGGGGCATCTTTGCCCTGCTGACCTACGACTTTTCCGACGCCGCGGCGCGCGCCCGATGATCCATACGCACACGTACGACGCGCTGGTGGTGGGCGGCGGCGGGGCAGGGCTGATGACGGCCATCTACCTCTCCCGCCAGCCCAACCTGCGCACGGCCGTCATCTCCAAGCTGTATCCCACGCGGTCGCACACCGGCGCGGCGCAGGGCGGCGTCTGCGCGGCGCTGGCCAACCTGGAAGAGGACCATCCGGAGGGGCACGCGTTCGACACCGTGAAGGGGTCGGACTACCTGGGCGACCAGGACGCCATCGAGACGATGTGCGAAGAGGCGGTGCCGGTCATCATCGAGCTGGAGCACATGGGGCTCCCGTTCAGCCGCACGCCCGACGGCAAGATCGCCCAGCGCCCCTTTGGCGGCCACACGCACCACTTCGGGCAGGGGCCCGTCCGCCGGTCGTGCTACGCGGCGGACCGCACGGGGCACATGATCCTGCAGACGCTCTACCAGAACTGCATCAAGCAGGGGGTGGAGTTCTTCGACGAGTTCCAGGTGGTGGACCTGCTGACCAGCGACGACGGGCGCTGCTGCGGGTGCGTGGCCTGGGAGGTGGCGACGGGCGACCTGCACGTCTTCCACGCCAAGGCGGTCGAGTTCGCCACCGGCGGCTTCGGGCGGGTGTGGTCGATTACCTCCAACGCGCACGCCAACACGGGTGACGGGGTGGCGATCGCCTACCGGCGCGGCATCGCGCTGGAGGACATGGAGTTCTACCAGTTCCACCCCACGGGCATCTACCGCCTGGGGATCCTGATCACCGAGGGCGTGCGCGGCGAAGGCGGCATCCTGCGCAACGACCTGGGCGAGCGCTTCATGGAGCGTTACGCGCCGACGATGAAGGACCTGGCGTCGCGCGACGTGGTGAGCCGCGCGATCAGCAAGGAGATCCGGGAAGGGCGGGGGATCAACGGCAAGAAGATGGTCTACCTGGACGCGACCCACCTGGGCGCGGAGGTGATCGAGGGCAAGCTGCCGGACATCGCCGACTTCTGCCGCACCTACCTGGGCATCGACCCGGTCAAGGAGCCGATGCCGATCCAGCCCACGGCGCACTACGCCATGGGCGGCATCCCCACGGACATCAACTGCCGCGTGCTGCGCGACGGCAACACCGTGCTCCCCGGCTTCTACGCCGCGGGCGAGGTGGCCTGCGTCTCCGTGCACGGCGCCAACCGGCTGGGCACCAACTCGCTGCTGGACCTGGTGGTCTTCGGGCGGCGCGGCGGGATCGCGATGGCGGAGTTCTGCCAGACGGCCGACCTGCCGCCGCTGCCGGCCAACCCCACGGCGTTCGCGGAGGAGCAGTTCTCCAAGCTGCTCAGCGTGCAGAAGGGCGAGCCGGCGGCCAAGCTGCGCGAGGAGATGCAGGACGTGATGCAGGACGACGTGGGCATCTACCGCACCGGCGAGGGGATGTCGGCGGCGCTGGGGCGCATCCGCGACCTGCAGCAGCGCTACGCGGGCGTCGTGGTGGGCGACAAGGGGACGCGCTTCAACACGGACCTGCTGGAGGCGTGGGAGCTGGGCAACCTGCTGGACCTGGCCGAGGTGACCACCGTCGCCGCGCTCAACCGGCAGGAGAGCCGCGGCGCCCACATGCGCGAGGACTTCGAGAAGCGCAACGACGCGGAGTGGATGAAGCACACGCTTACCACGCGCGCGGCCGCCGGCGCGCCGATCGAGATCACCTACAAGCCCGTGACGGTCACGAAGTTCGAGCCCAAGGAGAGGGTGTACTGATGGCGGCTCCCACTTCTTCCGCGCGCCCCGCGCTGGGCGCTTCGGCGACGGCGCGCGCGGCCAACGTGGCCGGGCACAAGCCGGTGACGCTGCGCATCTTTCGCTTCAATCCGGATACGGACGCCAAGCCGACGTACCACGAGTACACGGTGAACGCGGACCCCACGGACCGCGTGCTTGACGCGCTGATGACGGTAAAGGGGTACCAGGACGGCACCCTGACGTTTCGCCGCAGCTGCGCCCACGGCATCTGCGGGTCCGACGCCATGCGCATCAACGGGGTGAACCGGCTGGCCTGCAAGGTCCTGATCAAGGACGTGGGCGAAAAGGTCACCATCGAGCCGCTGATGGGCTTTCGGGTGATCAAGGACATGGTGGTGGACATGGAGGGGTTCTTTGCCCAGTACCGCTCCGTGCTCCCCTTCCTGGTGTCCGACGCGCAGGTGCCCGCCGACGGTCGCGAGCGCCGGCAGAGCGTGGACGACCGCGAGCGCTTCGACGACACCACGAAGTGCATCCTGTGCGCGGCCTGCACCACCAGCTGCCCCAGCTTCTGGGCGGACGAGAACTTCGTGGGCCCCGCGGCCATCGTGAACGCCCACCGCTTCATCTTCGATTCCCGGGATGATGCGGCCGACGAGCGGCTGGAGATCCTGAACGACCGCGAAGGTGTGTGGCGCTGCCGCACCATCTTCAACTGCACCGAGGCGTGCCCCCGCGAGATCCGCATCACCAAAGCCATCGGCGAGGTGAAGAAGGCGATCCTCAAAGGCAGCCGCGACATCCCCGTCCGCCAGGCAGCGAGCGCGCACGGCTGATGGGCGGCTGAGCGGCCACCAGAACCGGCCCCGCGGCGATGCCGTGACGCCGGTTCTGGTGCGTTAATAGACCATCGCTCATTTGTACCTCCGCTTGCGTTTTCTGCTTGGGTGTATTTTCTTGAACTGGCGCTGATCGTAATCATCATTGTTGCTGCCCCACACACGGAATTTCTGCAATGACGACTCCCAACCTGACCGTAAAAAAATCTAATAGCATGTTGGTTAAACCGCTGGAGGCAGATTTTCGCGAACTATTCAAGGCGCTTGGCAAAGGTCTCAGTCACACTGCAATCGGTAAGTGGGACGAATTGGGATCAGACGCAGTAGATGCTCTGGCAGCACTTGGCCTAACGTCAGATGCTGGGGAAGTGATGTATCTTCTCCTTCGACGCTCAGCTATCCGTGCTATATTCGATCTTCTTGGTGAGACTGTCAAACCACATATGTTGTCTTTGAAAAACTTGTCTTCCGACATCCAAGATAAATTAGATTACTCGCTTACAAGACATGACACACAGATCGACGCAAAATTCTTTGATCGTCCAGCCAGTATTCCCTTCGTACAGGATCTGCAGTCATTGCTCCGTGAGTGGCTGATTCTTGTGGGGTTCGAATCCCATACTTCTGATGCTGTAGTCAATCGTTTGCCTTCTTATTTCATCTACGCACTCAATAGGGAATGGCGCTCCAATTCGAAGGCATACCGCTCCCTCGTCGATGCCGTTGACACCCCCTTTACTCTGGCCGGTGAACGAGAATGGGCTTGGAAAACATATGGGGCGCTACTTCAACGCAGGGCCGAAGAGGGGGTATTTGACGAACCATTCAGCCTTGTTCAGATCTACGTGCCCTTGCGCGCCTACCACGCTGAAGATGGTAAGGACGGCGCTGACTTCTCAGAGGATGTACCAGAAGTGCGTAATCGACGGCGCAAAGTGGTCGTTGATCTAGAAGAGGAATTACTCGGGTGGTTAGAGAACCCTTCTCGCTATGATGCCATTCGCATTCTAAGCGGCGGTCCAGGAAGTGGTAAGTCATCGTTCGCGAGGATCTTCGCCGCTCGGGTCGCGCAGAACAGTCGCATCAAAGTACTTTTCGTTCCCCTCCACCTAATTGACCCCAGCAGAGACCTCACTGATGAAGTCGGCCGATTTGTAGCGGATGAAGGGGTGCTACTGCAGAACCCCTTGGATCCAGACTCTCCAGAAACTAACCTCTTGATCCTATTCGACGGACTCGATGAACTGGCGAATCAAGGTAAAGCAGCAACTGAGACTGCTCGCGCATTCGTCCGAGAAATCGAGCGCACTATCGAGAAGCGGAACGCACATGAGGTACGCCTCCGGGTTCTTCTGAGCGGGC
>DASQBH010000308.1:0-5549 GCA_035635315.1 Longimicrobium sp. | reverse complement strand
AACCCTCCGCCGGCCCTGTAATCAGCGCGCGACCGAAGGATCTCCTCTCGGCGGCCTGGGGGCTGGATTCACGGCATGAATCCGGCCCTGCGGCTCTGCCGGCGAGATCCTTCGGTCGGCGCCCGGCCCGCGAAGTCATGCCGGGTTGAACGCGGCGCCTCCCTCAGGAAGTCACGAGGTATTTTCGGATTCGGTATGAGGCTGAGGGATGAGCCATCTTCCGCAGATGCGCCGGATCCCGACTACCTGCGCTGCAGAAGCTGGTCGATCTTGTGCCACTCCTGCGTCAGGTCGGCCCGGTCCTCGGCGTCCAGGGGCTCGCCGTCGCCGTCCTTCATCAGCTTCATCAGCCGGTCGCGCCGCTGTTCCAGCCTGGCGCGCTCCGCGTCGGACAGGTTCGTCGGGTCAGCCATCATCGCCTCGCTTGCGGGTGGATGCGTATCGATCCCTGCAACTGCGCTCCAGTACCCGGCTGTGCGCAAAGCGGTCGCGGCGCGGATCAGCGGCCGGCCGACCGGGCCAGGAATCCGAGCACGGCGGCGTTGAAGCAGGGGGGATCTTCCATGTTGGCCATGTGGCCCAGCGCCGGCAGCATCACGTGCTCCGCGGTGGGCACCGCCGCGTTGACCCGCTCGGCGATACGGATGGCGAGAACTCGTATCCCCCGGCGATGGAGCCAAAGAGCACCAGCGCGCGCGTGGATTGCGACAGGAGACGGCAAAGTCCAGCGCGACCGATCCGCCTCGAGGCTGGATTCACTGCGTCAATCCAGCCCCGCGGTTCTGCCGGCGAGATCCTTCGGTCGGCGCCATAGTCTGTCGTACGAGCAGGTCGTGGAACGGCGCCTCCCTCAGGAAGTCACCTTGTCGTTATTCCAGATTCGGTGTGGGTTTGCCCGGTGAACTGAAGGAAACGGCACGAGAAAACTCCGTTGACTCTGCTGACCCTGTGTGAGGCCCGTTCTTTTCCGCCCTTACCGAAAACACGAGCGCCGGCTCCCCGAAAGGAACCGGCGCCCGTGGTGTTCGCCACCCGCTCGCAAGGGAAGCCGCCGGGTCACCCCGGGCGACGGCCCCTGCTCACGACAGCATCAGGAGCCGACGCGCATCACGTTCTCGGCGGCCGGACCCTTCGGACCGTCCACGATGTCGAACTCCACCAGCTCGCCCTCGGTGAGCGACTTGAAGCCCTCGGCCTTGATGGCCGAGAAGTGGACGAACAGGTCCCTGCCACCCTCGCGTTCGATGAAGCCGAAGCCCTTGGCGTCATTGAACCACTTAACCTTCCCGGTCGAACGGGACATCTCCTACTCCTGCTGCTGCGGTGAGCATGTGTTCCCGGCGCGGACGGAAGTCGCACCGTGGGGTTCCCCGCGCCGGACCGTCCGGCGCGCGGGCAAAGCGCCCATGGCGGGCGCGTTGTTCTGCGGCAATCCGGGCCGGACGCACGCATGCGCCCCAGGGTCCGGGCCTCTCCGTGATGTGGTCGTGCTGATCCTGCGGAAACCGGGAGTACGCGGGGAAAGGGCTGCTCTTTCGCGCGGCTGGCTCGCGGGGGCCACTTGCGGAGGATGTTGCCGTTCTTGGACGCCCTAAATAAGGCGCCCCCGCGGGAATGTCAAGGAAAATCTTGGTTGCGGGGGCGCTTTCGATCCTCAGGGGACATTTGCGGGGAGGCGGATCTCGATTCCGGATCCGCCCAGCACGCACACCAGGCGCTGCCGTACCTCGCCACCCATCTGCGACACCAGCCACGCCACCACCCCCGGCCGCCACTCGTCCTCGCCCGCCACGCGGCGCGCGGGCCCGGGCGCGCCCAGGGGGCGGCCGTCGTCCTCCACCCCCAGCACCACGTAGCCGCGGCCGCTGGGCTCCTCTTCCGTGCGCAGCTCCAGCAGCACGCGGGTGTGCGCGCGGCGGGCGGCGCCGGCCAGCAGGTTGGCCGTCAGCCGCGCCAGAAAGCTCTCGCGCCCGGGGATGGTCGTCCCCGGCGGCAGGTCGCACACCAGGCGCACCTCCACCTGCGGGCCGCTGAGGGGAAGAAACCGGCGGACGGCGCGCTCCACCGTGTCGCGCGGCTCGTAGGTCACCTCCGGGCTCAGCGCGGCGCCGCGCAGCACGTCCATCACGTCGCGCAGCATCGCCCGCATCTCCGTCCCCGCCTCCACCGTGCGCTGCAGCTCGGGGAGCGGAGAGCGGCCGTGGCGCGCGTCCTCCGCCGCCAGCAGCGCGCGCTGCTCCAGCGAGTACGCCGCGTCGGCAAGGTCGTGCAGCAGCTCGGCGGATACCTGCCCCAGCGCCTCCATGCGCTCGCGCACCGCCACGATGGAGCGGCCGTTCTCGCCGCCGGATGCGCCCTGTGGTCCGGGCATCATGCTCGTCTCCCTCTCCTTCGGTTCACGTCCCCGCGCCGGCCAGCCGGCCGGGGTGCGCGAACGGCTCCCTGCCACGCGCGGGGAGCTCCGCCCCCTGCGCCTGTCCCTCCGTCCCTGCCGATCCCTCCGCACGAAAGCGGCCCGCCAGCGCGTCCAGCGTGGCCGCGGCCGCCGCGGCGCGCTGGCTGGTGGCCGCCAGCGACTCCATGGCGTGCCGCTGCTCCCCCGCGGCGCCCGCGCTGCGGCGGGCGCGCTCCAGCGACGCGTCCGAGAGCGTGCGGATGCGCCCCACGTCCGCCCGCAGCGCCGCCATCGCCTCCGCCTGCCGGTCCACGTCCGCCGTGATGCGCTCGATGAACGCCACCGTGCGCGACAATCCCTCCACGATGATCCCCAGCGAGTCCTTGCCGGCGCCCGCCACCGCGCCCACGCCGCTGATGCGCGTCGATCCCGCCTGCAGCCTTCCGCGCACCTCCGCCAGCGCCGTCGCCGTCTCTTCCACCACGCCGGAGACCTCGGACGCGGAGGTGGCGGCCTGCGCGGCCAGCTGCCGCACCTCTCCTGCCACCACGGCAAAGCCGCGTCCCTGCTCGCCGGCGCGGGCGGCCTCGATGGCGGCGTTCAGCGCCAGCAGGTTGGTCTGCTCCGCGATCTCGCCGATGGCCGTCACGAAGCCGCTCACCCGCGCCCCCGCGGCCTCCAGCGCGTCCACGGCGGCGGCCAGGCGGCGGTAGTCGTCCGTCAGCTCCACCAGCATGCTGCCGGCGCGCTCCACCCGCTGCGCGTGCTCCTCCGCCTCGCCGCGTAGCGCGCGTGCGGCCTCCATGCTGCGCGCCGCCTCCGCGCGCAGGTCCGCGCTCTCCCGCGCGATGCTCTGTACCGCGGACTCGCCGCTGGCCACCAGCTCCAGCTGCTGCCCCGCCTCTTCCGCCCCCTGCGTGGTCGCGTCGCCGATCACCCGCGCCGCGGCCTGCACCTCTTCCGCCGTGGAGCGCAGGGTGTCGGAAAGGGAGGCGAGCGAGCCGGCGTGCTCCTGGATCTGCCGGACGACATCGCCCACCGCGTGCGACATCCCGTTGACGGAGACGGAAAGAAAGCCGATGTCGTCCAGGTGCCGGTCCGGCAGGCGGCCCGTGAAGTCGCCCTCCTGCGCGCGGGCCAGCGACTGCCGCACGCGGCGCAGGCGGCGGGTGTACGCCATCGGCCCTACCGCCGCCAGCCAGGCGGAGCCCAGCACGAACAGGCTCTCCAGCGCGATCAGCACCCAGTCCGCCGGCGCGTCGGCCACCATGAAGCCCAGCACGCGCCCGGCGGGATAGACGAGGATGGTCGCCGTCCACATGGCCCGCGCCGCGCGGGGCATCCCCAGCGCGTATCCGCCCACGATGAAGACGATGAACGGCATCCCCAGGTAGCCGTGCAGCCCCAGCGAGGCGATCAGCCCCAGGATGAGCACGGCGTCGATCAGCATCATCCCCCAGAACTGCCCGGGAGAAAAGCGGGTGCGCTGCAGCCAGAGGGCGACGGCGTTGGCCACGAAGCTGGTGAGCGCCAGCCCCAGGGCGATGGGGACGGAGACGTGAAAGACGCGGGTAAAGATCCCCGCCAGCGCCAGCACCATGGCCAGGGTGGTGATGGCCCAGCGCTTCTGGATGGCCTGCCGGTGCCGCTCCTGCATCACCAGGAGCCGCTCGCGGGCAAAGAGCTCGGCAAAGTGGGCGGAGGAGCCGTTCACTGCGACCTGCATGCGGCGGTGGGGCGAGGGAGAGACCGCGCTACGTCCGTGGCGTGAATGGACATTGTTGCAGCGCAGCCCCCGGTAAGTCAAGCACTTGCGCGCATGGAAGCCGCCGTTTGGCGCAGCAGGGCCCAGGCGGAGCGCACGTGATCCTCCGTCGTCCGCAGGTTGCCCACCGCCAGCCGCAGCGCCAGCCGCCCGCCGATGCGCGTGTGGCTCAGAAAGGCACGCCCCGTCGCGTTCACCGCCGCCATCACCCGCTCGTTGTGCGCGTCCGCCGCTTCGGCGTCCATCCCCGGCGGCGCGTGGCGGAAGACCACCAGGCTCAGCGGCACGGGCGCCATCACCTCCCATCCCGGCTCCCCCTCCACCCATCCCGCGAACAACTGGGCGAGGCGGACGTGCTCGCGGATGCGCGCCGCCATCCCCTCCGCTCCGAACCAGCGCAGCACCATCCACAGCTTGAGTGCGCGAAAGCGCTTGCCCAGCGCCGGCCCGTAGTCCATCAGGTTGGTGACGGACTCGCCCTCGGGGGTGATGAGGTATTCCGGGACCAGGGAGAACGCGCGGCGGATGACCTCCGGCCGCGTGGAGTAGAGCACCGAGCAGTCGATGGGGACGAACATCCACTTGTGCGGATTGACCACCAGCGAGTCCGCCCGCTCCGCCCCGTCCAGGATGTGCCGCAGCTCCGGGACGAGCGCCGCGGAGCCGCCGTACGCCGCGTCCACGTGCAGCCACACCCCCTGCCGCTGGCAGACGTCCGCGATGGCGGCAACGGGGTCGATGCTGCTCGTCGACGTCGTCCCCACCGTGGCGACCACGCACAGCGGGTGGACGCCGGCCGCGCGGTCCTCCTCGATCGCCCGCTCCAGCGCCGCCGGGTCCATGCGGAAGGCGTCGTCCGTGGGGATCTTGCGCGTCCCCGCCATCCCGATCCCCAGCGTGATCCCCGCCTTGTCGATGGACGAATGCACCTCGCGCGAGGCGTAGACGCGCAGCCGGGGAAGGTCGCGCCCGCTCATCCCCTCCTCGCGCACGCCCAGCCCCGCCGCCTCCCGCGCCGCCGCGATGGCGACCAGCGTGGAGATCGACGCGGTGTCCTGGATGGTTCCGTGGAACCCCGCCGGCAGCCCCATCAGCTGCCGCAGCCAGTCCAGCGTGCGCTCCTCCAGCTCCGTCTGCGCGGGGCCGGTGCGCCAGAGCATGGCGTTGGTGTTGAGCGTCGACGCCAGCATCTCGCCCAGGATCCCCGGCCCCGACCCCGTGACGGCGAAGTAGGCGAAGAAGTCCGGGTGGTTCCAGTGCGTCACGCCGGGGACGATGACGTCGCGGAAGTCGCGGAGGATGTCTTCCACCGCCTCCCCCGCCTGCGGCGCCGACGCCGGCAGCCGCGCCGCCACCTCCCCCGGCTGCACCTGCGCCAGCACCGGGTAC